>JBOFXU010000120.1:0-3019 GCA_051654305.1 Bacteroidales bacterium
TGTACAGAGAGTTCCTCAGCAAATAACCGGATTACAGCTTGTTTCACCTCTGCAAACACAATTTCTTCCGGCTTCATCATTCTTCGTGCTACCGCCTTAATCAGAGGCTCAAGCATGAGAAGATTCTCTACCTCTGCCACATCGGGCACCCAGATACTGTTTCGCTTCAGATACTCCACCTCATCGCTTGTTCGCCGATCCCGGTCTACAATACCATACACATTAAGCATATGAAATTTAGGCTGCTCGCGAAATGCTTTAGTGGTTTCAATTACTTTCGTACAGCCTCCCAATGGCCTGACCGTAAAATCTGAAAAGATGAGCGGATAGAGACGGATATCAATACTATTCTGGGCGGTACCTTCGATAAATAAAATTGGCTTACGACTTTCTAAAGTCTCAATATAGACCTCATCGGGTATATTCTCAAAAGAGGCAATAATGTCGTAATCCCACACCCTTCGCTCGAAATCAATGAGCTTAATCCAGAACTTCTGACTATTGGCTCTGGACATCGCAAACTCGATATTGTGTGTAAGATAAATAAATGAACAATCGTGGCGGGCAGCCTCCAGTTCGTCCCATAACACACGAATCAGATTCTTGTTGATATGCAGCTCCGGCTCATCAATGACTGCCACAGACTGGGCTGGTAAAAGCAATACGGAACCAAGCAGGTAGAAAATAATCTTCTCGCTGTCACTCATCCGGTGGATTGCATAGGGTGTTTTATCGTAGATGGTTTGTACTTTGAGTTGCCCCTCCTCTATGATGAGTTTACTGTAGGGCAGAATCTTATGCCAGATGGTCTTAATTCGGTCTATACGTGTCTCGTAAACAGAAACCTGTAGCTGGCCTTCCTTCACATTTTGTCTGAAGCTCATCGACTCCCGGATCTCCTCCTCAAACAACAGCAGAATCAGCCGTTCAAATTCAGATACTTTAGAAATATCTACATTAAACATATGATTCAGCGACATGGAGTCCTTCTGTGGCACCACGTAACTGAGGGAGTTCAGAGCAGAAATCTTTACTGCCTGCTTGTTCCGTTTTATGATTTCGGTTCCAAATTTACTCTTTCCCGACCCATTAGCCCCCATTACAACAAGAGTAGAGTACCCTTCGAGAACTGATGAGGAGATCTCTTTCTGTGCTTTCGGTAGTATTAGTTTCATGATCAGAATGATATAGGAAGGTTATGAAAAAGAAGAAACCGGGCATTCGATCGCGGCACAGCAATCAAATGCCCGGTTTTAGAACATATTATTTCGAGTCTCTGTTTGTGAGATATTTCAAAAACTGAGTTCTCTCATAGTAATTTGCATCTGAAATATCTTTGCTATTCAACTTTCCTCTAAAATCAGAGATGGATTTGAATCCATGTTTTTGCATCCATTCTTCCAGACAAACTGCCATTTGATTGACAACTTCATTGCCTTCCTGGTAAATCGCAGAACAGATTTGAACTCCCGTAGCTCCCGATAAGATTACCTTTACGGCATCTTCCCAATCAAGCACTCCTGTAGAAGCTGCAATATCGATATGATCTGTTTTCCCAGAAACGATGCCGACCCAACGGATCACCTTACTTACATCTCCTTTGTGGCTAAAAATACTTCCAACGCCCATTTCAAGCGTATTGATATTGATATCTACCGGATAGAAACGATTGAACAGCACCACTGCTTTTGCACCTGCCCCTTTTAGCGACTCCACTAAATGTACCAGGTTAGAATGATTCTCACCGATTTTCACGATCACAGGGATAGAGATTCTTTTCACTACCGCTCTTACGATCTCAACGTGTTCGGCAACTACATTTATCGGGTTTTTAGAAGTATCAAGAAGAGAGATATTCAGCTCAAGAGCCTTAGCTCCGGCATTCTCAATTGCCTCGGCAAACTCTACCCACAAACCTTTTTCGAAACAGTTAATACTTGCGATTACTGGTATCGTACACGCATTAGCAACATCCTGAACAAAAGTGGTGTACGCATCCATTCTTTCAGCCTGAACATACTGTCGAATGTAATCTTCAGCTTCGGGATAGGTATTATTGCGTAAATATTCAGTAGATAAAATATTCATTTGTTCCTCGAAAAGCGATTTTAAAACAATCGCTCCTGCTCCAGCCTGCTCAAGAGCAACACATTTATCAACAGTGTTTGTCAAACCGGAACTACTAATAATAAACGGATTACGCAATTGCAATCCGGCATAAGAGACTTGTAAATCAACCATGGCAGCTTATAAATTTAAGATAGAAATATATCTTGTTTAATAATTTCGAATTCCGAATATAGAACTTCCGATACGCACCAGCGTACTTCCTTCTTCAATGGCAATCGGGTAATCATCCGACATTCCGATCGACATCTCTTTGAAGTAACTTTGCTCCGCAAAGAATTCCTGCTTCAGTGTATCAAACATTGATTTAAGCGTTCGAAATTCCTGACGAATCTGGGTTTCATCCTCACAAAAGGTAGCCATACCCATGACACCAACAATCCGGATATTTCTCATCTGCAGAAACAATTCATCTGAAAAAATAGTTCTACACTCATCTATATCTAATCCGAACTTAGTCTCCTCTGTGGCAATGTAAATTTGTATCAAACAATCAATTACACGATCATTCTTTTCGGCATATTTATTTATCTCCGAAAGAAGTCGTAATGAATCGACACTGTGGATCAAACTCACAAAAGGAGCTATATATTTCACCTTGTTTGTTTGCAAATGACCGATAAAATGCCACTCGATATCCTTTGGAAGGGATTCCGCCTTAGCCGTCAGCTCCTGCACTTTGTTTTCGCCAAAGATACGCTGACCGGCTTCGTAAGCCTCGAGAATAGCACTCTGCGGATGAAACTTCGAAACAGCCACCAGCCGAACATGCGCAGGAAGCGTTTCGTGCAGTTCCTTTATTTTATTCGTTATTTGACTCATACTCAGGTTTGGCTTCGTTTTCATCAGCGCTGAAAGGGAAAATATCCATCAATGGAGTTTCCGATACTGA
>JBOFXU010000121.1:0-1752 GCA_051654305.1 Bacteroidales bacterium
TGGAACAAGTGGATCTGATTCCACAGCCTAAAGAGATCTCTATTCAAAGTGGCTCTTTCTCATTATCCGGTCTGAAAACGATCCAGTATCCGCAAAGCTGGAACGCTTCTGCCGAATTATTTATCAATGAGATCAAGCGTACCTCTGATTTAGAGGTTACTGTATCTCCGGAAAACGGGACATTGGCTCTTGTTGAAAACAGCTCATTGGCACCCGAAGCTTACAAACTGACAATCAGCAAAGAGCATATTCAGATCGAAGCAAGTTCGATCCAGGGGCTCAATCATGCCCTGAGCAGCTTACACCAGTTGATCTTGACAAATAAAGAGGGCAAACTACCTGTAGTAAACATTGTTGACGAACCACTCTATGGCTACCGTGGTTTAATGCTCGATTGTAGTCGCCACTTCTGGACGGTGGATGAACTGAAAGAGAACATCGATCATATGGCATTCTTTAAATTCAACACACTTCATTTACACCTGACCGACAACCAGGCTTGGCGTATGGCTATCGATAAATATCCGAATCTGACTCAGGCGGGTACCTATTACTATGACTTTCCCGAAATGTCAGGCAAATATTATTCAAAAGAGGATTTAAAAGAGATCGTGCGCTATGCTGCCGTGAAAGGAATAGAAATTATTCCGGAAATTGATTTACCGGGACATGCCACTGCTCTGCTGGCTGCACTACCCGAACTGTCGTGCAACGGAGGAGTGTTTGAAACCTATCCCGAAGAACGCCCATGGAGCAGACGCAAACGAGGCAATGAGAATATGATCTGTATTGGCAATCCTAAGTCTTTTGAATTTGCAGAAGACATCATTGATGCGCTGATCGAAATATTCCCTTCAAAATATATCCATTTTGGTGGGGACGAAGTTCCTACCGATATCTGGGAAAAATGCGCTAAATGTATGGCTCTTCATAAAAGAGAGAAGATGAACCATCCGGGCGAAATACAGGATTACTTTACGCGCAAGATGAGTGAATTAATCCGTTCGAAGGGGAAAGTGATGTTAGGCTGGGATGAGATCAACGATCGCAATGCCGCAAGTAGCGAAGATGTACTGATGGTCTGGCGTGAGGATGGTGTAGAGGCGCAGAAAGTGGCTCTTTCAAGGGGCATTCCTGTTATTATGTGCCCGCAGCACGGTTGCTACTACGATTGGGGATATGCCGGCAACTCGACACGTAAAGTTTACGAATGGGATCCTGTAGCCAATGAGGGATTAAGCCAGGAACAACTTTCGCTTATCAAAGGAGGACAAGGAGCTTTGTGGACAGAGCGTGTCTCGACTCAGGATCGTGTTGAATGGATGCTTTACCCGCGTATGTGTGCTCTCGCTGAAGTTCTGTGGACTCCAAAAGCTGGTCGCAACTGGGATAACTTCTACCAACGTATTACGACATACTATCCGGTTTTTGAAAAACTGGGAATTAATTATTACCAGGACGACGCCATCAATGAAAAAGAGTTTTCTCCGACTCAGGAGAAACCGGCTTTGGTTCGTAATGCAAATATCGATACGAATATCCCGTTAAATCCTCCTTACCATGCCGAATATGCTTTTGACGGCAAGAGCAATAGTTTCTTCTGGGGCGGGAGCACCATTGGTCCGAAACACTACTTCCAGTTGAATCTGGGTGAACCGATGAAAGTAAACGAAATAAAGGTGATCACGGGAGATTCAAAAGATTATATTACAATCGCAGACCTGTTGATCAGTGAAGATGGTAAAACATTTA
>JBOFXU010000122.1:0-16209 GCA_051654305.1 Bacteroidales bacterium
CCAGCAGATCGGAAATCTGTCCGAATACTTCCAGTCACCTTCATTGAGTGTCCGTTGGAAACCGAATTCACGATTAAACATGACTTTATCCGGAGGATTGGGGCGTTCACCAATGAGCCTTCATAATATTCACGATGGATCTTTGCTGACTGATTATCGTACTTTTACGCGTGGAGTAGAGCGATTTTATGCCAATTCGCGCCAGAATATAACGGGTAGAATACTTTATAGAAACGGATCAAAAGGGATTTTTGCCAGTGCAATAGCAATAAAAACCTGGAACTCTATACCATACAAGGCTACGCAAGATTTTATAGAAGATTTCATTGTCTACTCGTTTGAAAGCTCTCCGTCACACTCTCAGTCGCTTAATATTATTGGTAATATAGGCAAATCATTTGATTTTATGCACGGAGGTGTTTCTTTCAACGGAAGTTATTCCCGAATGGGGAATACGTTGTTATCGGAGGGTGTATCTACACTTTATCACAATACTTCGTGGAATATCGGAGGTCGCATTCATGGAAACGTAATTAACTGGCTCTATTTGTCTTACGAACCTAAATTTGTAAACTCTCAGTTGGCTGTCAATCGGGAGTTAACACGCAGTCTCAACAGATATATCCATGGATTCTGTGTGATTTTAACTCCGATAGAAGCACTTTCGTGGGAAACAGGCGGAGAGCATTATCGGAATGAGTTGACCGAAGATTTATATAAGGACTTACTTCTCCTAGATACAAAATTGACCTGGCGAATAAACCGTCGCGTGGAGCTTGTGGCATCATTGACCAATATATTGAACTGCAAAACATACTCTTATACAACATACGGGACGCTCTCTTCACTCGAATCAACCCGATATCTTCGGGGGCGTGAATGTATGCTGACTCTTTATTTAAAGAAATAAAGGAGTAGCTCCTGAAATATAATCAGATAACTTAACGCAAATGTTTTAATTATAAATTTCCAACATTATAAACAACTAGATTCGATGGACTGTGGTCCGACTTGCCTGTATTTTTTGAATGAGACTTCAAAGTAACATAATACGTCAATTAAAGAATAAAAAAACGAAGAACCCGATAAGTCTGATATAACTTTATCGGGTTCTCCTCTTTTTTATCTCTTCTGTAAAGCATCAACAATTGCTTTTGCGGCATGCTGCGGAGCTCCAGGTTCACCCAATCGGCTTTTAACCGTTGCGTATCCTTGCATCATCTCACTTCGGTAACTCTCCTCCTGAATCAGACGGCCGAGTTCTTTTGTAAGCGATTCCGGCGTAGCCTTGTAACCAAGAAGTTCATCTACAATCAGCTTATCCGCAATCAGGTTCACGAGCGATACGTATGGCACTTTCAGCATCTTTCGTATCACCTTATAGAAGATATATCCGCCTCCGGTATAGTAGGAAACGACCTGTGGCACATTGAACAGGGCTGTTTCCAGTGTGGCTGTTCCAGATGTCACCATAGCTGCATGAGCAGAATTCAGGATCTGGTAGGTACAACCAAACTGAATTTCCACCGGAGAGTCCGTCATAAATGCCTTGTAGTATTCCGGATCAATACCCGGTGCACCAGCAATAATTGGATGGACTTCGGGAAATTGGGATGCCGCTTTCAGCATGATCGGAAGATTGTCCCTGATCTCCTGCTTACGACTTCCACAAAGAATAGCCAGAATAGGTTTATTGCGAAGTATCTTCTCCGGATTCCCGTTCAGATAATGATATACCTCGTCCAGCGTAGGATTGCCGATATAATCAACTTTATAGTTATGCTTTTTAAAATAGTCAACCTCAAAAGGGAGAATCGAAAGCATCTTATCCACATATTTGCGGATCGCCTTAATCCGTCCCTCTTTCCATGCCCATATTTTGGGTGAAATAAAGTAGAATACCGGAATATGGAGCTGAGTACGTACGAACTTAGCCATCTTCAGATTGAATCCCGGATAATCTACCGGGATCACCACGTCAGGATTAAAATCCGTAATATCCTTTTCGCAGGTTTTCATATTCCGTAAGATGGTGCGCAGATTGAGCGCCACACTTACGAATCCCATAAAAGCCATTTCCCGGTAATGTTTAACCAGTGTTCCCCCAACTTTTTGCATCTCATCGCCACCAAAGTAACGAAACTCTGCATTCGGGTCAAGTTCCTTTAAAGCACTCATCAGATGCGAGGCATGAAGATCGCCCGAAGCCTCACCGGCAATCAGATAATATTTCATTTTAAACGTCTTTCATTCGTGCGGCAAACTCATGAATAAATTCGTCCGCCGTCAAATCTATTTTTGTAGGTACGATTGTTGCATACCCTTTCTCTAACCAAAAATCGTCTGTATTGTCCAGATCGGGCTTACGGTTCACCGGCATCCCGGTAAGCCAGTAGTAGTTTCGTCCGTGAGGATCTACACACGCTTCAAACTCTTCTGACCAGAATGTATCAGCCTGACGACATACTTTCGTTCCTTCTAAAGTATCCACTTTCGGATAGTTCACATTCAGGCAAATACCTTCAGGCAGACCATGTTGGATAACTTCGGTTGCTATTTTTTTGACAGACTCAGTGAATGGTTCAAAATCAGCCTCCGGACTGTGATCGCAGATCGAGAATCCTACAGATGGAATCCGGGCGATACACCCTTCCAGAGCAGCACCCATTGTACCCGAATAGAATACATTTACTGAGGCATTGGACCCATGATTAATTCCCGAGAGAATTACATCCGGATGTCTGTGCAGAAGTTTATTTAATGCAAGCTTCACGCAGTCTACCGGAGTTCCGGAGCATTTGTAGATCTTTATATCGTGACCTTCAGCGTGTTCCTTTACTTTGCTTAACCGGAGCGGAAGTGTTGCGGTGATTGCACTTGACATACCTGAGCGGGGTCCGTCGGGAGCCACCACTACGACATCTCCTAAATGACATACTGCCTGAATGAGCACCTCAATACCCTTAGAGGTGTATCCGTCGTCGTTTGTTATCAGAATAAGTGGACGTTTTTCCATAAATTAATCACTTCGTTGTTATTGTGTGGCAAGATATAAAAAAGTTAGCTTATGCATGAATGCTCTGCCTTTAAATATGAATGGTGTGGTAGGAGCAGGAGAGTAATTTAAATCTCCCGATGACCACGTTTGATAAAAGAAGCGCCTGTACGCTCATTTTACAGATGAAAAATGAGGCACAGACGCTTGGTTGTATCTATTGAGACGAGTCACTGACACCCTCCGGACACTTCATTTGTCCGTTCAGGCAATGGCCGGCGTGCGTCTCGTTAAGCATGGTTTTAAATTAATACCAGCTTTTCTTTGGTTCGAAATAAGCTTGAGGATATAGACACGCAGGACATGCTTTTGGTGCATTTTCGCCCTCGTGAACGTATCCGCATTTACGGCATTGCCAAAGAATCTCTTCATCACGATGGAATACAGAGTTGTTTTTCACAAACTCAAGCACTGTGCGGTAGCGCTCTTCGTGCTCAGCTTCTACTTTCGCGATATTGCGGAATGCAGCAGCAACTCCCGGGAATCCCTCTTCTTCTGCGATATCTGCAAAAGTGGGGTAAAGCAGACTCCATTCTTCGTTTTCGCCTGCAGCAGCAGCCTCAAGATTTTGTTCAGTAGTTCCGATGATCCCTGCTGGATAGGTAGCCGTAATCTCTAACATGCCCCCTTCGAGAAATTTGAAGAATCTTTTAGCGTGTTCTTTTTCTTGTTCAGCCGTTTCCAGAAAAAGGGCAGCAATGTATTCGTATCCTTCTTTTTCTGCAATACCTGCAAAGTACGTGTAACGATTTCTTGCCTGTGATTCCCCTGCAAATGCTTTTAATAAGTTTTGTTCCGTTTTTGTTCCTTTAATGCTTTTCATAACAGATTTATTTGAGTTATTAGCTTTGAATTAAAACTTGGTAAAACAATCAAATTAAATTTGTTTTATCAAGGAAAATAGATAAAAATTGATTGTTAAGACTGAAATTTAACATTGTGGCTCTCTGGAGATTGTATCGCTATTGTCCGAGATGCTATTCTTCCTTCGTACTATGGTGATCAATGATTAGTGTAGACGGGATTTTCTCTACATCGTGGTGCGGAGCGACCGTGAGTATTTTCCATCCGTTATAAGAAACCAGCATCAGATCTTGTCCCAAATATGTTGCTTCATTCAGGAAATGGGTACGTATAAGGGCTATCCGTTGTTTGTAACGGCGCGCAAACAGTTTCAGAGCTGTGTCTTCATATCCTCTGAACTCAGCGGTAAGAATAATCTGAATATAAATATTCGGGTTACTCATGATCTGGTCTCCGTACGAGATAAGGAAAAGGTCTTCCGGTTGAGTAATTACCATAATTATTTTCTGAATTTCATCCAGATTACGGTTGATCAGAATCCCCACATCGTTGTTCACCTCCCTGGCGAAGATATCACTCTTGTCCTGCATCAGATCCAACGACGAAAGTACCTCGAGGTTGGTGTTGATATAGCGTTTGATCCAGTTAAACGGAAAGGTCTGTTTCTTTACCTTTTCTCTCGGATTCTTACTCATGTTTACACCGGCTCCCACAAGCAAGAGGTTGTATGTCTGCTCGTTGCACTGATCCACAATCCCCTGGGTAATATCATTGGTTACTTTGTGAATCAGTTGCAGAGGGATATGCAGGCGGTGCGACTTCTCCGCAATAGGGATAAAGCTGTTTTGCTTATAGTCGTTCATCTGCATAGGGTTCGTGTCTGTTCCGCTGGTTAAATGCAGCGCTGTAATTTCCATCCCGCAGCTATGGTGCCCAAAGAGTTGTTCGGCTAACGAGAGTAGCCTTTTTCCTGTATCTGGTAAACCGAAGGAGATCAGTATTTCGTATTTCGCATTACAGCTCTCCGTAGGGACTGATTGCGTTTTTTTCTCTTTGAATATTCTTTCGATCAACGAAAGTAGGGGGCTGGTCATGAAGGTGGTGACTAAAGCCATGATCACAAGCATAACGAAAATCGTCGGAGGGAGTATTCCCATATCATACCCGATATTCAGGACCACGAGCTCCATTAGTCCCCGAGTATTCATAAGCACCCCGATGGAGAGACTGTCTTTCCAGTTTTCTCCAGCCAGCTTTGCCGAGATAGCTCCTCCTCCAAACTTTCCGACAATGGCAACCAGCGTGAATAGTCCACACATATACCAGTGTTCGGGGGAATTGAGCAGTCCGATTTCGGTGCGCAAACCGGTAAATACAAAGAAGAGGGGAAGGAGAAGCACCAGAGCTACATCTTCTATCTTCTCCGAAATGATTTTGCGGAATCGCAGGTTAGGCGACATCACAACTCCGGCAAGAAATGCACCGAACAGCGCATGTATCCCAATGATCTGAGTTGTAGCTGCCGAGAATACAAGCACAGCAAAGATAAAGGCGATGAATGGTTTGTTCATTACCTCTTTGCGCGTGTATATCTCTCCGATCTTTTTCATAAAAGGCTTCACCAGAAGCAACATGAAAAGGACGTAGATCACAGCAAGAATGATGGTGTAGATTGCGCTTACAAATGTTCCTGCCTTAGCAATAGCAATAACTGCTGCCAGCAAACACCAGGCTGTGATATCATCGTTTGCCGCAGAAGCAATAGCTACAGTCCCGAGGTGTGAACGCAAGAGTCCACGTTCCTGAAGGATCCGGGCAAGTACCGGAAAAGCCGTGACACTCATAGAGATACCTATAAATAGAGAGAAAGCAATGTATGGTGCGGTTCCGTTTACGTATTCGTTGTAAATGAAATAACTGAGCAGCATGCCCAGAAAGAAAGGAAGGAGTATGCTGGCATGGCTTATAAACAGGGTCTGATTCACTTTCTTTTTCAGTACCGAAAGATCCAGTTCCATCCCAATGATAAACATAAAGAGGATCAGCCCGATTTTGCTCAAAGCATCCAGTCCGCTCAGATTTTGAGGGTTAAAAAGAAAGTTGAATGAGTCGGGGAAGTATTTTCCAAGCAGTGACGGACCCAGTATGATTCCGGCAATAATTTCTCCAATGACCATCGGTTGCCCCATCTTACCGAAGATGTAGCCCACAATGCGCGATGCTATCAGAATGACGATAATCTGGAGGAGCAGAATCGTGAGAGGTGCGGCCATTTCATGACGAATAGATTCGAGAAATAGCTCAAATTGAGATTTATCGATGACAGGTACGAGCGGGGAAGTCGCAATTGACTCTCCTTTTCTTATGAGTACAAAGAAAAAGAGAGCGAACATAATGAACATCCCGATATAGTAGAGTATGTTCTTTTGATTCTGTTTCATTATTAACCGGCAGCTATTTTTTTACTAAAAGAATAACATACCGGTTGTGAATAAGTTTTGGAATTACAGATAAAACCTTTTTGAAATTATTCTTCGCTGACTGCTCCGTCCCAATTCATAATCCCTTTGTTTAGCTCATATACGTCAAATCCCTCTTCAATCAGTTTCTTTGCAGCCATCTTACTTCGGCTTCCGCTCCGGCAGTAGACTGCGATTGTTTTCTCCTTTTTCAATTTCTTGATATTATCACTAAACGCCTCACTTCTATAGTCTAAGTTGAGCGCATTGGGGATATGCCCCTCTTTAAATTCGCGGGGAGTACGAACATCCACCAGAATAACATCCTTGGAGTGAATCAGTTTTTTGAATTCAGTGTTGTCTACCGATTTTACGTATTTGTCTTCCTGAGCCTGGATACAGGTGGTTGAAAAGAGAACAATCAGGAGCAACAAAATCTTTTTGAGTGTCAAAATAGTGCCTTGCATAACATTTAGCGGTCAATAGGTTGGTATTACTTTTTTTCTCGTATGTTATAGAAACAACCCATCCGAAATCAGGTTCGATGGATTCAAAAAAAAATGGTATTCTAAAAAAGGGATGCTTCACATCTTCTCTTTAGAATACCATTTCCATATTTATTTTTTCAAGAAGCATGTTTTAAGAACGATACTACTTCCTTCGATTTTGCAATCTACTTCTTCCGGATTTTCAGTCAAACGGATACTTTTTACCTTTGTTCCACGTTTGATTACCATCGATGATCCTTTTACTTTCAGATCTTTGATCACAGTCACAGCATCTCCATCCGCAAGTTCAGCACCGTTGCTGTCTTTTGGTACAGAGTTCTCTTCTGCTGCCTCCTCATCACTACCTGTCCACTCATGTCCACAGTCCGGACAAACGTTCATAACTCCGTCGAAGTAAGTGTTGTCCATATCACATATCGGACAGTTTGAAATAGTATTCATGTCTTCTTTTAAATTTTATAATAGAATTGAAAAGTATATTTATCTCGTGTGTGGCAAAAAAAAGTCTCGCATGGGAAGTGATTCCTATGCGAGGCTTTCTATTGACCCGACAAAGATAATACATATTCTCTTTGTCTCCAAATTATGTTCAGAATGAGTAGGTTATATTACTTACTTCATGTTTTCAAGCACGGCAATCGTGTAGTCCCAGAACAAAGCTACATCTGCAATTTTCACTTTCTCGTCCGGTGAGTGAGGGAAACGTACCGTTGGTCCGTAAGAGATCATATCCATTCCCGGACAAGCAGCACCAATAATACCACATTCCAGACCAGCGTGGATCACATTCACTTTTGGCTCAACACCATACATGTTTTTGTATGCTTCCTGCATCACTTTCAGGATTTTAGAATCCATGTTTGGATTCCATCCCGGATATGCACCTGTCATTTCCACTTTCGCACCAGCAAGAGCAAACGTACTTTCGATGCTTGAAGCCAGATCCATTTTCAGGTTGTCGTTTGAACCGCGAACCAGGAATTTAGCACTGAATGTTCCGTTTTCAGCAGAAACAATCGCCATGTTTGAAGATGTTTCTACCACGTCCGGCATATCCGTTAGGAAACGAGCCGCACCGTTTTGTACCGCTGTTGCCGCGTGAATAATGTTATCCTGAATCTCTTCCGGAATTAATGTTTTCGGTAGTTCTGTCTCTTCCACAGTAAACTGGATCGACGTTTCTACACCTCTGTAATCTTCGCGGATATCTGCAGCAAACTCCTCTGCCATTTCCATGAACTCCTCTTTCGCATCAGCCGGAATCGTCACAATAGCGAAAGCCTCGCGAGGAATCGCATTGCGAAGGCTACCACCTTTGATCCATGCCAGACGAGCTTCGTACTCAGCTACCGCTGGTTTCAGGAAGCGGAAAAGCAATTTGTTCGCATTGGCACGTCCCAGGTGAATATCACAACCCGAGTGTCCGCCTTTCAAGCCAGTAACACTGATTTTTACAGCGATATCTCCTTCCGGAACTTCTGTCTCTTCCTGATATTTGATTGTTGCAGTCACGTCTACACCTCCCGCACAACCTACGAACAATTCTCCCCAGTCTTCTGAGTCTGTGTTCATCAGGATTTTACCTTTTACAAAGCCTTCTTTCAAACCGAAAGCTCCGTGCATACCTGTTTCTTCGTCCACAGTGATAAAACCTTCGATAGGTCCGTGTTTGATCTCTTTCGACTGAAGTACAGCCATGATTGCAGCCATACCGATACCGTTGTCAGCACCCAAAGTCGTATCTTTTGCTTTTACCCACTCTCCGTCTACGTACGCCTGGATAGGGTCAGTTTCGAAGTTGTGGTTAACGTTGCTGTTCTTTTGAGGCACCATGTCCATGTGTGCTTGAAGAACAACAATCGGTGCATGCTCCATACCCGGAGTTGCCGGCTTACGGATCAATACATTTCCGATCTCGTCAGTCAAAGTCTCCAGACCAAGGGAGTTACCGAAGTCTACCAAGAATTTACGAATAGGCTCTGAGTGGCCCGATGGGTGAGGAATATTACAGATTGCACTAAAGTTTTCCCACAATGCACGTGGTTGTAAGTTTGAAATTTCCATAGCAATTATGTGTTTGAGGTATTTCTACCCGTTATAAATGTCAGTCTGTTTGTTGCGGCAAGGAAGCCAAAAGCTCCCCAAAGCGCATTTAAAAAAGTTGTGAGCAAGTGTGCCACCAGCGCAAAAGCGGCAGCTTCTGTTTGCCCCGTGCCGTAATACACAAATGTCGTGATTACCGCGAAGTGCCAGGCACCGATTCCCCCTTGTACCGGAACAGCTCCTGCAATGGCTGTCATTGCAAAAGCAATAAAGCAAACCAGCAGCGTGACGTCCTGTGTAAACAGAAATGCTTTTACCATCACGTACAGCTGTACAAAATAGAGAAACCAGATCAGAAAGGAGTAAAACAGATAGGCGCCCGAGGATTCCATCTTACGAATCGACATCGCTCCGCTCCAAAGGTTGCGGATGACCTGCTTTGTTCTGCTCACAATCGAGAAGTGGCCGAAATTCTTAAAAAAGGCATACGTGAACACCGTAATCATCAGAATGATGATGTAGAACCACGGAGAGGTCAGCACCCCGTCTACTTTTTCAAATACAGTTCCATTCTCTTTAAAAAAGCGAATGAAGGTATTTACCTGCATGGCAAAGGCGGCAAGCACAATCAGGAGTACAGTCATTACATCCGTGAATCGTTCAGAGACCAGGGTTCCTACTACCTCTGTGAACTTCAGCTTACATTTCTTCGCCACCATTCCGCAGCGTGTAAACTCTCCTACGCGGGGAAGGATAATGTTTACCCCGTAGTTCACAAATATGGCATTTGTCAACTCCTTCACGGTAGGTCTGACCCCTAAGGGTTGAATCAGCATTTGCCATCTTTTTGCTCTGGCAATATGGCTTAACAAACCGATAATCCCCGAAACAAAAAGCAGTTCATAAGAAACTCCATCACTCAGGATCTGTTTCATTTGATCCATATCAGCATTGCGGTAGACCAACCAAAAGATATAAATACCCAGTCCCAACGATACGAATACCTTCAGGGCGTTAATTATTTTCTGTTTCACGTATTGACTAAATTAGTACGGTAGCAAAAATAAAAAAATATTGAGATAATAATGGGTTCCTTTCCTTTTAATTGTGGACTTATCTGAAATGAATAAAAATAGGAGTAGGAGAGGGGTGAAATAATCGTTCTCAACGGGGAGATCCCGGGAACGCAATGGGTATAAATAAGAAAAGGTTGTCATCACGACAACCCACCTCAATCTTTTATTAACCTTAAAATCTAATACTATGAAAAAACCGATACAAATATCGCGGTTCTCAGAGAATTATCCAAACATACAAGTCCGAAAATATGCTTTAAAGCATGTATTTATTCTATTTTAGCATTTTGATTGTCTTTTTTAATCTTGAGACAGCTACCTGAATAAGAAAGCCCGTTCTGTCCGGAAAAGACAAAACGGGCTTTCTTGTATCTGTTTTCGCATCAGCTTTGCGGTACGCGGATGGTTTGTCCGGGCATCAGCTTGCTCGATTTACTCATGTTATTTATATCCATGATTTTCTGCACACTTGTTTTATGTTCGCGTGCAATGTTCCAGAACGAATCACCGGATTTCACTTTGTACTGTTTGAATGAATTAACATCAGCAGTTGTGTTCGGCGCTTTACTTTCGCCACTTGCCTGATTCTGCGATGCAGCACTTTTGCCGTACACTTTGAGCTTCTTTCCAGCCCGGATATTGTTGTTTGCGACATTGTTCCATTTGCGCAGATCAGTCACCTTTACTTTGTACTTCGAAGCAATTCCCCCCAGCGTTTCGCCTGAGCGAATCGTGTGCAGAATATACTCTCCGTCAGGAATAGCAGATGCTGCTGCCGTACCGGTTGCTTTAGCACCAATCTCCACCGTCTGGCGCAGATGACTCGTTCCGCTTGTGTTTAGGATCACATCCTCCTGCTCCACATAAGCCATCATCGCCGCCATAGGCAAACGAAGCGTGTGGGTTCTCTGTGTTCCCGGGATAATATCGCGTTTGAACTGAGGATTATAAGCTCTGAGTTCTCCCACTGAAAGCCCTGTTACCTTAGCAATCTGATTGAAGTGAACCGTTTTGTTGATCTTAACGGTATCCATATCCAGTGCAATCGGACACACCGAAGGACAGATCTCATGCTCCAGATGGTATTTCATGATGTAGTTGATCGCGATAAACAGAGGCATATACTCGCGCGTCCCTTGTGGCAGGTTGTAATAGATCGCCCAGTAGTCCTTCTTTCCAGACGTACGTTTGATCGCTTTGTTTACATTCCCCGGTCCGCAGTTATAGGCTGCAATAGCCAGCGTCCAGTCGTTGTATATATTATAGAGAGACTTCAGATATTTGGCTGCTGCCAGAGTAGACTGATACGGGTTGCGGCGTTCATCCACCAGTGTTGAAATTTCCAGACCGAAGTGCTTGCCCGTCGGTAGCATAAACTGCCATAGGCCCGAAGCCCCCTGTTTCGATAGCGCACTTGGGTTCAGTGCCGATTCTACAATAGCCAGATATTTCAGTTCAAGAGGGATTCCGTGAGCATCGAATATCTGTTCGATCATCGGAAAGTAGTATTGAGAAAGACCTAAAACCTGTTCCACAAACTTTCGTCTCGGACCGGTATAGTATTCGATATATTTTTTGATGACATTGTTGTAAGGCAGTTCGATCAGCGTAGTGATCTTCTCCAGCCTGTTCATGTACGTAGTGTCGGGGAGAGAGGGACAGTGCGACCTGCGTGAGGTGCAGCTTGAATCGTATTTGATTTTACCGGCATACATCCAGCTCGAGATAATACTATCCAGACTGTTCGATAGTACTTTATCCAGGAGTTCCGGCGATTCATCGTGATTAATTGTGTCCGTCAGCAGTTGCTGCGATGAGTAATTGATAGAATTATTAGCTACACTTTGTAGAGTGCCCGTAAGAATAGATATAAACAGTATAAATGTTATTTTATATCTCATGGTTAAATCGTTATGTTTAGTTTAGTTAGTACAGCAGGGGAGCCCGCGCTACGTATGAGCTACATCCGTATCGCGCAGCTAAGAATCAGAACCGTATGGACCACGAAACGCCCACCCCTTGCGGAGCGCTTTTCTCTGGCACAATAATCGTCGGTTCAACACGCATGCTCAAGTCGGGAGTGATCTCGAAATCAAACAGCTGAGCGTCTACATATGCGTCAAGGACGGACAACAGATAAACGCCGAGCATCGAGATTACACTTAAATCGCGATTTCGGCGGAACATATCTTTTTGTCTTTTCAGGATATTCTTCAACTGATCCTCACTGTATGAGTTCAGCATCGAAGAAGGGATAATGTCCTCGTAACTTTTCGTACTCGGATCACTGTCCATAATATCCAGATACGCCTGGGAGTAATCTTTCAGAAACTGGGTATTCCAGTTGTAGGCATAAAATGTGCCCGCAAAACCACCATAAATAATAGGTAGTTTCCAATATTTCCGGTTATAAATCTGCCCCAATCCCGGAAACAGAGCCGAGTACCACACGGCACGGGTCGGGTCCGGCGAGAAAGGCTTGATAGTTTTAACCTCCTTAGCTGAAATCTGATCCTTGAGGATCTGCTTCTCGTTTAAAGCAATGGTGTCCGTGGTCGTTGCCAGTTGCTCCGTACGCTTTAGGGTGTCTGCAATCATACCTCCTTTTCCCGGTTCGGTTGTTTGAGCCGACAGAGATAAGGAGATAAAAGAGAGGGACAATAGTATGTATAGCTTCAATACGAATTTCATAGAATATGTTTTCGTTACTAACGAGCGCACAAAAATAGCATGATTTGGCTATTTCAAATAAAGAAGTCAATAATTAACACACGGGGAGCCTATTCGGTTTCCACTTTCTGTGCATCCAGCAGAGCAATCAGTCGTTCCAGATCCTCTTCCGATTCAAATGGAATAGAGATTTTACCCTTGCCTTTATCGTTGATAGAGAGTTGCACCTTCGAGCTGAAGAAATTAGTCAGGTGTTTCTTTAATAGAGAGAATTCTTCCGGCATAGCGTTTTTCTTATCCTTCTTTTTCACCACTTCGGCTACTTCCTCGCCATTGTTCAGCGAGCGCACGATCTCTTCCACTTTACGCACCGATAAACCTTGTTTGATGATCTCCTCAAACACCATTAGCTGAATGCTTGGATCTTCAATCGAAATCAGTGCACGGGCGTGTCCCATGTCTATCTTTTTATCTTTGATTCCCATCTGAATACCCGCAGGGAGTTTCAGTAGTCGGAGGTAATTCGTGATCGTCGAACGGTTTTTACCCATGCGTTCACTCAGTTTCTCCTGCGTCAGATTGTACTGATCGATTAAGTTCTGGTATGCCAGAGCAATCTCTATCGAGTTCAGATCCTCGCGTTGTATATTTTCGATCAGAGCCATTTCCAGCAGCTCCGTATCGCTTACCTTGCGCACATAGGCAGGGATGGCAGTCAGTCCTGCAATAAGCGACGCACGGTAACGTCTCTCACCCGCAATGATCTGATAGTTGTCCGTCGAAATTTCGCGAAGCGTGATCGGTTGAATCACACCCAGCGAACGAATAGACTGAGCCAGCTCTTCAAGCGCCGATTCCTCCATTCCGCGACGAGGCTGATCCGGATTCGGAAATATTTTTGATAATTCAATCTCGTTGATAGAGGATGATCCGCTGATCTTTACTTCGTCAAGGGTGATCAATGCATCCAGCCCTCTTCCCAATACGCTTTTCTTAGGTAATGCCATAATTCTTCCCGCTATTTCTTAGTTTGCTTATGCTTGTCAATGATCTCCTCCGCTAAAAGAAGGTGGTTTTTCGCCCCTTTTGATTCCGCATCGTAGTACATCACCGGAAGTCCGTGACTCGGAGCCTCACTCAGGCGGATGTTACGATGGATCACCGCATTGAATACCATTGAACCGAAATGTTGTTTTAATTCTTCAAAAATCTGATTAGCCAGGCGCAGACGGTTGTCATACATGGTCAGCAAGAAGCCCTCAATGTCTAATCGTGGATTCAGTTTAGATTTAATAATCTTGATTGTGTTCAGTAATTTGCTGATACCTTCCAGTGCAAAATATTCCGCCTGAACCGGAATGATCACAGAGTCGGCAGCTGTCAGAGAGTTTACGGTAATTAGTCCCAGTGAAGGAGAACAGTCGATCAGAACATAGTCATACTCAGCACGCACATCGTTCAGCAGCTTCTCCAGAATGCGCTCTCTGTTTTCGATGTTCAGCAATTCAAGTTCCGCTCCCACCAGGTCAATGCGCGAGCAGATAATATCTAAGTTCTCAAAATTTGTATGAATGGCTGCTTCTTTCACGCTTGCCCCGTTTACCAGACAGTCATAAATTGAATATTCCGTATTTCGAACATCCACACCTAATCCTGAAGATGCATTTGCCTGTGGATCTGCATCCATAACGAGTACCTTTTTACCAAGTGCAGCCAGAGATGCTGCCAGATTAATGGTAGTAGTGGTTTTACCAACTCCTCCTTTTTGATTCGCCAGTGCAATTACTTTGCCCATATTATTTTGATGGTTATAAGGGTTATACAAAAATGTTATAACACTGGGACAAAGTAATAAATAAAATGTTTCACATTCATATTAAAACATGGAACAATTGCCTGAGCTGTTGAAAAGTTGCCTCTTTTGTTAATAACGTATCTGCTTTTTAACCGGTTGATAACTTTGCATTCCGGGGGCTCCTGAACGTTAAAAATCAATTACGAAATGTTTGATTTTTAGTGATTAAGGCTCATTTTTGGGGTCGTCTTATGCTATAAAACAGCAAATAGGGAGTAAACATTCCAAAATATAGGCCTTTATAGTTAAAGATTATAAGAATGAGGTTTACATATAGACTGAACTCCCTTTTATTTTATTACTTTTGCAGTAGAAAATAACAACGGATAAAAGTTATAAGTTTCAGCATGAAACCAATGAATACAGAAAAATTTGAAATGGTTGCTAAAACATTCGCCGAAATGGAGGATGTATTAGCCGAAGAGCTTACCAATTTAGGAGCTGATGATATTGAAATAGGTCGAAGAATGGTCTCTTTTCAGGGCGATCTTGAGCTTATGTACAAAGCAAATCTACATTGTAGAACAGCTGTGCGAATTTTAAAACCGATTGCTAAGTTTAAAGCTTCCAGTACGGATCAGGTGTACGAACAAATTAAGAAGATTCGTTGGGAAAATTACATCCAGGCTGATCAGACTTTTTCCATTGATGCAACTGTCTACTCTGAAGAATTTACCCACTCTAAGTTTTTGACTTACCGTGCGAAGGATGCTATCGTGGATTACTTTATGGAGCAATTCGAAAGACGTCCTTCGGTGCGTATGACCAATGCTGACCTGATGATCAACCTGCATGTTTCTCATGATCAGGTGACGATCTCTCTTGACAGCTCGGGCGAGTCATTGCACAAAAGAGGATGGCGTGTCGATCAGACCGAAGCTCCTCTGAACGAGGTATTGGCTGCCGGGATGATCTTGAAAACGGGATGGAGAGGTCAGTCTGACTTCCTTGATCCGTTATGTGGTTCGGGTACATTATTGATCGAAGCAGCTATGATTGCTTTGAATATCCCTCCGGGTATCTACCGCAAAGGGTTCGCCTTTGAGCGTTGGAAAGACTACAACGAGGAGTTGTTCGACAAATTGTACAACGACGAAAGCTACGAGCGTGAATTTAATTTCAAAATTTTCGGCTCGGATATGTCTCCGCGTGCAATCTCTATTGCTGAGGAAAATATCAAAAATGCCGGCGTAGGTAAATGTATTGAATTGTCTGTGAAGCCACTTCAGGACTATACCGAGATTCCGGGTACAGGTAAATGTGTTATCGTAACAAACCCTCCTTATGGTGAGCGTATCTCATCGAAGGACTTGTTAGGTTTGTATGAAAATATCGGAGAACGATTGAAACACGTATTCATCGGCTGTGAAACTTGGATTTTGAGTTACCGCTATGAGTGCTTCGAGAAAATCGGTCTTCGCCCATCTGCTAAAATCAAATTGATGAATGGTGGATTGGATTGTGAGTTCCGTAAATTTGAAATCTTCGAAGGAAAACGCAAAGAATATAAAACGAAACTGGCTGAAGAGGGAGGCGAAGAGCCTGCTGAAGAAGCTGCACCGATTACATTCAAGCGTCGCGATGACGACGAAGTGCGCAAAGAATTTGCGAAAAGCGCTTCCGAACCTCGCGAAGAGCGCAGAGAGCGTTCATTCGGTGGCGACAGAGGCGAGCGTTCGTTCGGCGACCGCAAACCTCGTTCATTCGGTGGCGACCGTTCTGACAGAGGCGACCGTTC
>JBOFXU010000123.1:0-3905 GCA_051654305.1 Bacteroidales bacterium
TGGCTACACAGTTGATTGATATACACTCTCAGCACCAGAATCTGCTTCTGTCTGACGCCACCTACCAGTTGCGCGTACTCGACACACTGGCAGAAACGCTGAATGATTTAGACGTCTATCGGCTGGAGTACAAAAAATATAAGAAACTAAGCCGTGAACTGAAACGACTTAAAGA
The DNA here is from genome assembly GCA_051654305.1 of Bacteroidales bacterium. Classification (GTDB taxonomy): domain Bacteria; phylum Bacteroidota; class Bacteroidia; order Bacteroidales; family UBA7332; genus UBA7332. The sequence goes on from JBOFXU010000123.1 coordinate 176, forward strand.
AGATATTTCGCGCAACCGACAGGAAGAAGACTACCTGCGCTTCCAGTTTGAACAACTGGACAATGCACAACTTCAGGAAGGCGAACAAGAACAGCTTGAGACTGAGCTTGATCAGCTCAACCATGCCGAAGAGATCAAAGGAGGGCTTTACAAGATCTACCAGCTTCTTCAGTCTGACGAAATGGGTCTGATTATCCCGCTCAAAGAAGCAGCCCACACAGCCTCTTCTCTTCAGCGGGTTTATCCTAAAATAAAGGAGATTCTGGAGCGACTCGAAAGTAATCTGATCGACCTCAAAGATATTGCTGCAGAAGCCGAAGACAAAGCTGACACCATCGAGTTCGACCCCGAGCGCCTGCAATGGATTCAAAACCGACTCGACCTGATTTATACTCTCGAACAGAAGCACGGAGTATCCACAATCGGGGATCTTATAGCGTTGCACAAACAACTGGACGAAAAGCTTCAGCAGATGGATAATTCGGATGAAGATATCCTTCAGCTTGAACAAGCTCTCTCCGACCAGAAGAAATTAGTGGTAGATCTTGCAAGCAGACTTACGAATAGCCGGAGTAATGCGGCAAAACGTGTTGCTGCACAGCTTGAAAAACGTCTGATTCATCTGGGAATGCCAAACGTCAAAGTCGAACTGGCATTCAAAACCACAGAAGAACCAACCGAAAACGGATTTGAATCGGTAACATTCCTCTTTTCGGCGAACAAAAATATACCACTTCAGCCGATTGCAGAAATCGCATCCGGTGGAGAAATTTCACGTGTCATGCTAAGTCTTAAAGCGATGATTGCAGGAGCTACAGCTCTACCAACAATCATTTTTGACGAGATCGACACAGGTGTGAGTGGTGAGATTGCCGACAAGATGGGAGATATAATGGTCGAACTTGCCGGACATCTTCAGGTAATGAGTATAACCCACCTGCCGCAAATTGCAGCAAAGGGAGATACACAGTTCAAAGTATACAAAACAGATACGGAACTGGCTACGACGACCCACCTTCGTCGTCTGGCCGAAGAAGAACGTATCGACGAAATTGCTCGCATGCTGAGTGGTGCTGTCATCATCGAGTCAGCGCTAACCCATGCAAAAGAGATGTTGAAAAAATAAAAATGAAAGAGTACAGCGTAGTACTCACACTATAATTATGGAAAAAAACGACTTTATTTTTGGCATACGTGCCGTAATCGAAGCAATCAATGCAGGTAAAGAAATTGATCGTATCCTTTGTAAACGCGATTTACAGGGTGATATCGCTAAAGAACTTTTCACCGCATTAAAAGGTACAGATATCCACGTTCAACGTGTTCCTATGGAGCGTCTGAACCGTATTACAATGAAAAATCACCAGGGTGTGGTTGCTTTCATTTCACCGGTTGCTTACGAAAAGCTTGAGCATATAGTTCCAGCTTTGTACGAAGAAGGAAAGAATCCGTTCATCGTTGTTCTTGACGGACTAACTGACGTACGTAACTTCGGAGCTATTGCCCGTACATGTGAATGTGCTGGCGTGGACGCTATCGTGATTCCTCAGAAAAACAGTGTATCTGTGAATGCTGATGCAATCAAAACTTCTGCAGGTGCGCTAATGCGTATCCCTGTCTGCCGCGAAAGCTCTATCAAAGTTGCTTTGACTTACCTGCAACAGTCAGGTTTCAAATTGGTAGCAGCTACAGAGAAAGCATCTATCAATTACACCGAAGCTGATTTCAAAACACCTACGGCTATTGTCATGGGATCTGAAGATATGGGGGTATCAAGCGAGTGCCTTCGTATGTGTGACGAAATGGTATCTATCCCTCAGTTTGGACAAATCGGTTCATTAAACGTATCGGTAGCTGCCGGCGTTATGATCTACGAGGTTGTTCGCCAGCGTGGAATCTAACAATAAAAAATTACGGCTTTATCCTTTTCGGGGTAAAGCCGTATTATATTATACTAAATCATATCTCTAAAACACTATTTAATGATGAAACAAGTAATCAACACAACGAATGCTCCTGCAGCTATTGGCCCTTACAGTCAGGCAATCAAAACCGGAAACATGCTTTTCGTTTCTGGTCAGCTACCTATCGATCCTGCTACAGGGGAGTTTGCTCCGGGCGGTATCAAAGAACAAACGGCACAAGCATTTGCTAACATCAAAGCTATCTTAGCTGAAGCAGGAGCAACAACTGACAATATCGTTAAAACTACAGTATTATTGGCTGATATGTCTCTTTTTGCAGAAATGAACGAAGTATACGCTTCTAACTTTGAAGGAACTTTCCCGGCAAGATCAGCTTTTGCGGTGAAAGCTCTTCCTAAAAATGCATTGGTTGAGATCGAAGTAATTGCTGCTCTATAATTGAGTACACCTCAACTTAAAAAATAAGTAAGCGGGAATCCAGTGCTGGACTCCCGCTTTTTTCTTTTTCATCGGACTCGATAAAAGCTGTGATCAAGGTTACCCTCAATCACAGCTCTAAACCGAATAGGTACACGCTCCACAGCGAACCCTATTCCCGATTGTATTGAGAAGAATCTCCGAATATTATCTGATGAAAAAGGATATAACGGCCTACCCGAACTATAATTATAGTACCGGAAACACGCAGGATATAGAATAGTAGTGGATTGAAAGTAATTAGGTTGCTATTATTAAACTATTCTATGTAAGCTCCTGCTTACAAAACTAAGACCGATAAGTCAATCTGTTTACCATGCTGGATACTGTAGTCAGCCTACAATATCTTTTTGCTATTAGTTTAACAACAAAAATAACAAAATGTTTCAAATATAAAAACATCGCATCTCTATTGATTTTTAAATAATCATTTACCCATAGGGGTTTCACCATTAAAAATATGATTAAGAACATATTTTTAATAGCATATTTTTCAGAATAGAGAGGATCTTTCTATTTGTCTATCTTTTAGACACGCAACAATATGATCTCCCAAAAGGGATAATAGGGTAATTATGATGTGTTAGATTTTTACTGAACGGATAGAAAGATCTGTTGCAAGACAAAAATATGCCACTTTGTAAATTAAAAAAGGGGAAACTGAATAATTGATGCCCCTGTAGGTAGCACTAATAATATCAGCAGAACTATTAAAATCAACCCATTTTTCACTTTGCAAGCAAATCGCTGAATTTACTGTCAAAATATCAATTTCCTAATCACTCAGAACGAGTTATAATCTTCCCCGATTCATTTCCTGAGATATAGACCATCCCTAACACATTAGCATATCACTGATATACAACCAAATACACACTAAACACCGCATTAGCAAAGTTCTATAGGATCATACGTAACGATCCGCAATTAGATACGTTTGATTTCAAATTTTCAAACGTATCTACCCGGACGTTCAAACGTTCAAAAATATATTTTGTTACGTTCGAAAATTCTATTTGATACGTATGAACGGGCACGTTTGAACGTTTGAACTTTCAGGATGCTACACGTAGCCTATAAAATGAGAAAATTTAAGCGCAAACTCATTCAAAACTTTGAGCTTTTTATAATATCAAAAAGACAGATGAAAAGCCAATATCATTGAATTATGTCAATACACACAGCTATTAATCCAATTATTATCTGAATTAATCATAGATTTTGATCGCATTACAGGTTCTTGAACAATAAAAAGAACCTTATGATACGACTCTCAGTTAGATTGATCTTTCAGCCAGTCCTATTATAAAAAAAAATACCCTAAGTTA
>JBOFXU010000124.1:0-4393 GCA_051654305.1 Bacteroidales bacterium
CTGTTGACTGTATGAGTAGCAATCAACAGGTTCGTATGAATTGCTTCTTTATTACAAGTTTGGATTAATCGAATTCCAAAGATCAATTGGAGGAATAATTCCCATTTCGATTACTTCATTACGCAATTTACACAAGTGACAATAACTTTGACGAAGGCTCTCAACCTCTTCCGGTGTTCCGTTTACGGGCTGGTATGTTACACCATCCTTCGTAATCTCTGTTTCCATAGCCATCATGATATGAGAGAACTCACCGTCCTTCACATACACACCAGCTGGCCAACGGAAATTTGCTCCACCCATAGCCGCACGAATCATCTCAATAGAAAGGAAAGCCGGACTTTGGAAAGACGAACGACCACGAAGATCAATAATACGTTTTCCACCCTGAGTTACTTGTTGCTGCATTTCTGCCCATTGCTCTTTTGACAAAACATCTGAACCAATAAGTTCGTTCAATGGAGTTCCATCTATTTTGGCTGTAGATGCAAAAACAGCCATTTGCTCACCATGTCCACCATAAGTTCTGCAACCTTCTACCTTCTCATGTGCCACATTGAAATGCTGAGCCAGTAAAGAACGAAGACGTGTACTGTCTAAAGCTGCAAGAGTACTTACCTGATTTGGCTTAAGTCCTGAATAAAGCAATGTAACCAATCCTGTGATATCCGCGGGATTGAACACAATCACAACATGTTTTGCATCGGGACAGTACTGCTTAATATCTTTTCCCAACTGAGCTGCAATTTCCGCATTGCCTTTCAAAAGATCCTCGCGGGTCATGCCTGCTTTACGCGCTGCACCTCCCGAAGAAACAATGTATTTCGCTCCTGTAAATGCTTCCTTCGCATCTGTCGTCCAGGTCAAATTGACACCATCAAAACCACAATGATACATCTCTTCAGTTGCACCTTCTAATGCCGGCGCATAAGGATCATAAGCGCAAATATTTGATGACAATCCCATCATCATTGCTGTTTGAAGCATGTTTGAACCGATCATCCCTGCTGATCCGATTACTAAAAGCTTTTCATCTGTTAACTGTTTCATACCTTAGACAAATAAAAATTAGTATTGAAGTAACCCCCTATACCTAAAAACTGTTATTCTTAATTATAGGTTGTTCCTATTTTATTCCAGTTGTAAAGTAAGTCTATTTAGATAAACTTTAGTTATAGTTTTTTGTTTTAGGCTATAACTATTTTTTATTGCCGATTGTTAATATATATACAGAGTAAGAATCTCAATAATTACAGAAATCCGCAAATAGTAACATCACAATGATTTAGCCCCAAAGGCTCTATTCGTGGCTATAAACGGATAAACCAGTTTCATTGGATTAATAAACAGGATCTATATGCGTCTATTTTACGTTTTAGTTATATTACTAATGGCTTTTCCTCCATTACTTCGAGCTGAAAATTCAGCAGATAAAAAACACAATGTTTACCCTTTTTCAATCTCTTTAGGCGGTAAAGTGAATAATGTGCCGTCTGATTCCACAAATAGTGTAAATTTTCAGTTAGGATTACCTGCTGCCCGAATAGACCACCTCAATGGATTCGGACTAAATCTTATGTCGGGTAGATTCTCCGGGCAACTCAAAGGGCTGAGTATTTCGGGCATACACAGTGTAAACAAAGGGGGACTGTTTGGTATGAATATAGCCGGATTACTCACCTATACCCAAACGCGTGCGGAGGGCGCCCTCATTTCGGGGGGATTAAATATCCTTTACGGACAGATGAGAGGAATGCAGCTATCCGGAATCTCAAACTTTAATATTGGAAAAGTAAAAGGGGTACAGATCAGCGGCCTTTCCAACTTTAATGCCACAGATATTAATGGACTTCAGCTCAGTGGATTGAACAATGTAGTCGGAGGTGAAGTGTTAGGATTACAAGTCAGCGGATTCCTCAATGTTTCAATGAATGACCTCCACGGGGCTCAACTCGGAATCGTGAACTATGCCCGTCGGGTATGCGGGGCTCAAATAGGAATCATTAATACTTCCGGTCGAACTGTTACCGGGTTACAACTGGGAATGATAAATTACAGTTATGATACTGCCCGCGTACAAGTAGGACTTGTCAATATTAATCCAAAAACAAAAGTCAATGGCATAATCTATGGCGGAAGTATGACAGCTATTGCATTTGGGATTCGCTTTGCCAATAAACGCACATTCTCAATTCTTTCGATCGGGTACCCTTACGACCATAAAGTGGCAGATTTTTCGGGAGCATTAAGTTACAGATACGGACTTTACAAGAACTTGGGAAAATTCCGTATTTCCGCGGACTTAGGATACTCCCACATCAATCTGGTTTCTGATAAAGAGAATGACGCCATCCCCAATACCCTGTGGTCTGTTCAGGCACGTGCAAACCTGGCGTTCCACACGTGCAGGTACTTCGGCATATTTGTAACCGGTGGCTATGAATACGCAGCCAGATACGGGTCCTTTGATTGTTACCGAAATAAACCAATCGTAGAGTTTGGAATATCACTATTCTGATCCCTACTATTTTTTCCTCACTGATAACAGACAAACATGAAACGAAATAAGACTATACTATCTCTGGTGCTTTTATGCCTCTCTTTTCAGCTATTTGCACTAACCCCTCCTCTGTGGAACACCAAAGTGCAATCATTGCCTTCTGATAGTGCATTCAAACGAAACCCATATCGCCCCGTTGCTCTTCTTGCCCTGACGAATGGTTCCATCTGGTCATTCAACCGGTACATCGCCAAAGAGCACTGGGCAGTTGTGAATATACATACCATGAGTAAAAATATGATTCATGGATTTACCTGGGACAGCGACGGACTGGAAACAAATATGTTTTCTCATCCTTATCACGGTAGTCTTTACTACAATGCCGCACGGTCCAACGGTATGAATTACTGGGAGAGTATCCCCTATACACTTTTGGGTAGCTTTAGCTGGGAACTACTGGCTGAAAACGAACCTGCTTCGGTGAATGACCTTTTTGCAACCTCCTTTGGCGGACTTGCACTGGGGGAGATATCTCATCGTCTTTCGTACAAAATATTAGATGAATCAACGACCGGATTTCCACGTGTCGGGCGTGAACTGGCTGCCGGATTGATCAATCCGATGGGGTTCATCAACCGATTGATTGATGGTGATGTCTGGAAAAGAAAGAAACGGGGATACCACCGACCTTATTCAAATGATGATGCTCAAGTAACCCTGGGCATAGGAAATACTTTTATTTCGGAATCCTCAGCTCCATACAAAGGAGGAGGAGCGGGAGTTCTTGATCTGAACATCAAATACAATAATCCTTTTGAGATCGCTAATCCAGTGCCCTACGAATACTTTACCATGGATGCGTCCTTTAATGTTATAGGCACTCAACCCTTTGTGGGAAAGATGAATATCCTTGGACTGTTATACGGAAAGCAGTATACACCTATAGAGGGGCATCGGATGGTTACCGGAGTATTCCAGCACCTCTCCTATTACGATTCAAAATCGGGGATTAAAGGCTCTGAAGTTATTCCTTTTAAACTGGCTTCGGCTGCTTCCTTTGGGTTGGGTATTCTTTACAATCTCAAAAACAACAATCAGTCCATCGATCTTAAGTTTGGACTGATCATGAATGGTATTCTAATGGGTGGTAGTGCTTCGGACTACGATAAAATTGGCGAACGGGATTATAACTTCGGTAGTGGCTTCAGCACATTAACCAACACTGAAATTACATTTCGGAAAAAAGCATCATTCCGCTTAGGTGCTGAGATTTATCAGCTTTATACCTGGAAAGGATGGAATCCGGAAGCTGACTATTCGAGACTGCCTCCCGAACTTTTAAATGTACAGGGGGACAGAAGTTATACGACTTTTCTGATGCTAAACCCTCAATTCAATATATTCATTAACCCGAACTTATCATTTCGGCTAAACGGGTATATGTATTCACGACGCACGAACTACAAATACGAAAAAGATGTTTTATTTATTACCTACGAGACAAAGGCTTCTATTCATTACACGTTCTGATGAAAAACAATTACATTTGTAATATTGAAGTTCTTTAGAAAACAAAAAAGTATGGTAGATAAAGAGAAGATGGATATTCAAAGCTGGAACAGAAAAGAGCTGTTCTACTTTTTTCGCCAGTTTGCCGAACCGTTCTACGGAATAACTGTAGATATGGATGTAACAAAATTGTACCGTTTCTGCAAAACAAACAACGAATCCTTCTTTATCCACTCCGTTTACACCATTCTAAAAGCTGTAAATCAGTGCGATCCCCTAAGACTACGTATTGTTGATGGAGAGGTATATCGTTTTCACAAAATCAATGTATCCCCTTCAATCGGTAAACAAGACGGAACATTTGCTTTCGGGTTTATGAACTAC
>JBOFXU010000125.1:0-2127 GCA_051654305.1 Bacteroidales bacterium
GCTTTACCTTCAGGGAAGCTACAAGCTCAACCAGAAGGAGTACGACGAAGCCATCGCTTTGTTCGAAGAGGCCGGCGACAGCTGGATGTTTGCCTCCGAACAGGCAACATGCTACTACAAGCTGGCGTATTGCTTTCTGGAAACAGGAAAGATCAAAGAGGCCAAAGGACTCTATGCACAGTTGAGTTCCGATAAGCAGTACTACATGGCTGCGGACTACTATCTGGCCTATATCAGTTACCTCGAGAAGGATTATGATAAGGCATTGAAAGGCTTCATGCCGTTGATCAATATGCCTGAATACCGCGAAGTGGTCCCTTTCTATGTGGCACAAATCTATTTTATCAACGGAAATTACGAAAAAGCCATCGAGCATGCACGTAAACTCTCCGCCGTGACCAACACGAACGTAGAGTCGCGTGCCGAAATGTTGCGTCTGATTGGCGAAAGCTATTACTATATGGGGAACGGTAGCCAGGCGGTTACCACCCTGCGTCAATATACCTCACTGACTCAGCGTCCGACCCGTAGTGCCTTCTATGCACTCGGATTATCGGAGTACGAAGCCGGCGATTACCGCCAGGCCATTCAGTCCCTCTCGAAGTGTACCGCTTCTCAGGACATCTACGCCCAGACAGCCTATTACTATCTGGCGCTTTCGTACCTGAAAATACAGGAGACGGGGAATGCACGTATGGCATTTGAGGTAGCCTCCAAAATGAACTTCGATCAGAAGGTCAAAGAGATGGCGATGTACAACTATGCGCTGACTGTTTATCAGACAGCGTTCTCTCCGTTCAACGAATCGGTAACTGCCTTCGAGCAGTTTCTGAATGCCTACCCGAATTCGGTGTATGCCGATCAGGCCAGCAGCTACCTCGTAGACGTCTATATGACGACTAAAAACTACCTTGGCGCTTTGCAGTCCATTCAGAAAATTGCAAAACCGGGAGCGAAGATTCTTGGAGCGAAACAACGAATCCTATTCTATCTCGGAACCGAGCAGGTGGTGAATGCCGACTATCCCAAAGCGATCAGTCTTTTCACCGAATCGATCGATCTGGGAAGCTACAATGCTGATATTCGCGCCGAAGCCTGTTACTGGAGAGGCGAATCTTACTACCGTCTGGAGAACTATCCTCAGGCGATCAGTAATATGCAGCGCTTCCTGAATGAAACGTCGCAGCGTAACCAGCCGATCTATGCGCTGGCACTTTACAATCTGGGGTATGCTTACTTCAAATCCTTTGACTTTGCCAAAGCAAAAGGCGCTTTCGAGCGTTTTGCCGAAACCTCCAGAGAGAAGCAGAGTGCCCTCTATGCCGATGCGTTGAATCGTCTGGGCGATTGTCAGTACTACCGTCGTGAGTTCAGTGCAGCCGAACGCAGCTATGCAACAGCTTCGCAGTCGCAGGGCGGAAGTGCCGATTATGCTATGTTCCAGAAAGCAACCATGCAGGGCATTCAGCGTCAGCAGGCACTAAAGATTGAGACATTAAATCAGTTGTTGGCCAACTATCCAAAATCCGAATATGTGGACGATGCACTGCTTGAACGCGGGAAAGCATCGATCCTGATGAATAACTATGCGGGAGGAATCCGCGATTTCAAACGGGTGATCAGCGATTTCAATACCAGCAATCTCGCACCTACGGCAGCCATTCAGTTAAGTCTGGCTTATCGTAACACGGGTGAAGAGGAGAATGCGCTGGAAAGCTACCGCTATATCCTGAAAAATTTCCCGGGAAGCGACGAAGCCAAAGTGGCTAATGCCGATCTGAAATCCATGTATCAGGATCTTAACCGTATCGACGAGTATGCCCGCTATGTCAACTCTCTGGGAGGAGCATTCACGTTCTCAGCCACAGAGCAGGACTCGCTGACCTATCTTGCCGCCGAACAGACCTATCTCAAAGGAGATAATATCAAAGGCGAACAAAGTTTCATCAAATACCTGCAATCCTTCCCGGAAGGAGCATTTATTCTGGATGCAAACTTCAATCTGGGGATGATCACCCTGCGCACGTCGAAAGAGGTGGCAGAGCGTTACTTCACGAAAGTGATCTCTTTCCCGAACAATAAATACACCGAGGATGCCCTGTTTGAACTGGGAACCATCCATCTGGG
>JBOFXU010000126.1:0-1694 GCA_051654305.1 Bacteroidales bacterium
CAGAAGCCGGAATGCAGGCTGCTTTTATATGCAGAAAAGGATCAGCCATATATCCGTTAGGAGCTGCTCCGGAGTATGCAGAGGATAATCTCATAGATCTTGCCGAACAGCTCATCGGCTTGTAAGAAAACAAAAAGCTACATTTTCTTTCCAGGAACAGAAAATGTAGCTTTTTTCGTACATTTGTGCACGAAATAAATTATGATCACACGAATGAAACTACTTCACCAAATCAAAACAATACGGTTTAACCCATTTGATTACTTTCTGCTAACACTGCTTTTGTTGCTTAACGCCTATAGCTTTTACGATAAAAAAGAGATCGACGTGATTTCACTCACGACAAGCGTCAGCGGAGTCTTGTGCGTATTGCTGGCTGCCAAGGGCAACATCTCCAATTTCATATTCGGAGCAATCAATGGTGTCCTCTATGCCTATGTAGCTTTCAAATCGGCTTTCTGGGGCGAGGTAATGCTTAATCTCGGATTTTATCTCCCGATGCAGTTCGTAGGATATTATATGTGGTCCAGACACATGAGCGACAATACCGGTGAAGAAGGTATCGTTCAGACCAACCGCCTGAATACACGCAACCGCGTTCTGCTGGCTCTCTTCTGTATGGCAGCCATATTTGTCTACTCATTATTGCTTCAGAAGCTCAAAGGACAGGCTCCGGCACTCGACTCGGCCTCTACCGTTCTCTCTGTCGTTGCGATGATTCTTGCCATCAAGGCATACGCAGAGCAATGGCTCATCTGGATTGCGGTGAACATACTCTCCGTTTCGCTTTGGGTTATCTCCTATCAGAAAGGGGGCGATCACTCCTTCGTTATGATCGGAATGTGGGGTGCCTATTTGCTCAACTCCGTCTACGGATACCGTAACTGGATGCAACTCTCCAAGAGCTCAAAAGCGTAGTTTTCGAGCGATATGTTATTAATAGAACTATTTTTTTGAACAAATATATTTTTTTTCTTGCATTTTCAAATCAAACTATTACTTTTGCCAAGGTAATCAAACAGAAAACAAAGCAATGACTCTATTTAATTCTACATATTTCTTTCATTTTTTTTACTTTTACTTCTTTCAAAGAATAGAAGCGGGAGTTCGTATGTAGACTAAACAAAATACATTCTAAACAAAACTTTAAAAGTCCCGCTTACTCTGTAGGCGGGACTTTTTTTCTTAATTATACTTTAATGATCATGAAGAAGGTAACTATACAAGGCGTCAGAGGCTGTTACCACGAGGTTACAGCCAATAATTTTTTTGAAGGCCAGCAGATTCAAGCTATCGAATGCGATACTTTCCCCGAAGTATTCAATAAAGTATGCTCCAACGAGGCCGACTACGCTGTGGTCGCCATTGAAAATACAATTGCCGGAAGCCTCCTGCAAAACTACGAACTGCTCAACAAAAGCGGTCTGCGCATGATTGGCGAATACAAGCAACGCATTTCCCACTGTTTCGCAGTCCTTCCGGGACAATCCATCGAGCAGATCACCGAAGTTTGGTCACATCCCATTGCCTTAATGCAATGCACTGACTTCCTTTCAAACGTACCGAAGATCAAAGTGGTGGAGAAATCAGATACCGCCTGGAGTGCCAAGATGATTGCAGAAAAACAGCTTATGGGACATGCAGCCATCTGTAGTCGCGAAGCTGCCGAAATCTACGGACTCGAGGTACTCGAA
>JBOFXU010000127.1:0-4946 GCA_051654305.1 Bacteroidales bacterium
GGGTGTGTTGGCTGGATTATTCCTCGGAAAGAATAATAGTTCAGACAATACTTTCTATGGCTCATTTGATCAGACTTCTTTGTGGAGCCGTACGCTTTCTTATGAAGAGATCATGGGACTTATGCACCAGGCACCTAAGCCTGAAAAGGATCTGATTTGCTATATCTCGTACAATGAAACGAACGCTAACGGAAGATTGATTGATTTGATTGAGGGTACTCCGGTTCAATTCACAGGAAGAGCTCAGGTTGTAAATCAGGCTCAGATCCCGTACAGTGAATCGAGTGTTACGCATCTTTATAATTCAGGGAATGTAGCTACGAAGGCACATAACCTTGGTATTACTATGCCATCATCCTTCACTCGTCCGTATGCTGTTACTCATGTAGGTGATCAGCCTTTCCAAATGACAACCAAGCTGTCGAGTGCATACCGTCCGATTGAAGGAGGCTATTATGCCTTTGCGTTTGACAAAGCGGTAAATGCTGGCGTCAATGCGGCTATTCGTTATACTCATAGAGCAATTCAGCAGGGAGATTCGGTTGTATTACTGACACGTGAGTTAGGAGAATATGGTTCATTCAAAGTTGCCGGCACTCAGGTTGCGGCGACAAATGATTCGGTCATCTTTACAATTGCGGATCCGAAAGCTTCACAAGCTATTGTATTTGTAAAATCAGCATCTTCAGATTCAATTGTAAGTGTTGAGCTTTCTGCCGATAACAATGAAATTGTACTTGAAAGAGAGCAGAACGAAATACCGTTGAAGATAAGTTATTTGTCCGGTAACATTAGTTCGGATGTGATCTTGTCCGTAGAGGAGCATTATGCGACGATTCAAAAGGACACCTGTCTGTTTGATGGTCGCTATGAAATAGAGAATACTATTTTGCTTGATCGCTCTGCAATGAATAAATTCGGTGTTAATACGATTACGGTTAATGCACGCGGTACAGATTCAAAACCACTTAGCCTGACGGCTGAATTCGAGCCTATGGTACAGATCCGTTTGAAAAATGGAGATGGAACAAATAAGTTGCTGGTGACTAAGCCAACATTAGATCTTGAAATTGAGACTGAATTGCTTCAGGGTATATTGCGCGAGCCTGTAAGATTTGCTACGACTTCAGATGTCTCCAGTTCTGTTATGACATCTTTGAATCAACTACTTTCAGAAAATAGTTATTCGGAGTATGAGCTTAACTATCAAGAGGGAGCAGGGAAACCGAAGAACAAGGGATTCAACTTGATCGGTAACCCATATATGGCAGATATAAATCTTACGAAATCGGATAATGTGTCATCGGTTAATCTGAATAGATATTTCTATACGTATGATCCTTATCGCATGTGCTATCATGCGTTTGATATGAGAAAGTACAACGAAGCGAACCAAATTCAGTCGATGAGTGCATTCTTTGTACAGACAACTTCTGCAGATGCAATGATTGAAATTCATAATAAAGCCAAACAGAAGGTGTTGAACAAACGAAATTCGACACACTTTATGCTTGAATCTGTGGATGAAATCGGATTGTCTTTGTTTGCTGACGGAAAACCTTCTGACAGAATCGAGATACGATTAGAGGCAGATGTATCGAATGAAGCTGTATTGAATGAGGATGCAACAAAAATGTTTAGCTTCGAAGATGGGGCCAACCAATTATTTACCGAGCAAGACGAGGTGTTCTTATCCATCGATTGCCGTGAAAAAGGGAAAACCGGTCAAACCAAACTTGGAGCCAGATTTACGACTGCTCAGAATATAGAGCTACAGGTTACTTCGCTGACGACAACAAAAGATATGCAAGGCTTCTATCTGGTTCATACAGGAACAGGAGAAGAGACTCTGTTGACAAAAGAGCAGCGTATCACGGTTGATAAGACTTCCCTTCAGAATGGGCAGTATGTTGTTCGTTACGTTTATCCGACTGTATCTCAAGATGCCGTTTCCGAGAAATCTAAATATTATGTGACTACAGATGGAAATCAGGTGGTTGTGCATAATCTGTCGGGAAATGAGCGTATGATGATTTATAGCCTTAATGGTCAGGTCATACGAAATGAGGAAGTGAAGAGTACGAAATATTCTACACGATTGGATGCAGGTATTTATATTATTCGGGTGAATCAAAACGGACAAGAGTATTCATCTAAGTTTATTGTTAAATAGTCGGTTATATGAAAATAATAAATAAACTATCAAAGCTGTTTCTCCTTGTGCTTTTGCCCGTTGTTCCGGCGAAAGCACAGCAGATACAGGATTTCGAAGCGCATGGGGTTGCGTTACATGATAAAGGATATAGTATGTTTTTGTCTTTTGATGCAGGTGAAAAGCCGGTCAAGGATCTGTTGGTCTTTCGCTATAATAATGTGAACACTATACAGCTCTCGGATTCTTTGGTCTGTATTCGTGAAGGGCAGATTGTTGCTTCGCACCAGGGGAAAACATATGTAATACCTGTGAACGGTTATCAGCCCCGGGAGGTATACCGGGCTAAGGTGGTATATGAAGACGGGACATCTGCACAAAGTGCGTTGTTTGATTCAAACGGGGATAATATGGTGTTCATGTCTGATCTCCCTTTCGAAGCTAAAGGCGGTTATGGCCATGGTTACCGGGCAGATGCTTCTTACGACAACACAGTACTTGAAATTCTGGACCAGACCTACACCAAAGGATTCGGTGTATTTACAACCGGATGGGTAAAGGTGATGGATCTGCAAAGATTTAACCGCTTTGTAACCGATTTCGGATACCATAAAGGATTTTCCGGCGACGCAATAGCATCTTTGCTACTTGATGGAGTTGAAGTTCAGAATTCAGGGGTGTTCCGCAATGGGATCAAACTTAGCTTTGACCAGGAATTGAATGCTGTAGGTCAGCTTGAAGTGAATTTCAATGCGAATGGATCCAACTGGAACGAGATTATTGATATGGGTGCTGCCCGTTTCTATGAAGTTCCAAAGAATATCCGTGAGCAGAATATCTCCTGGCAAACGGAACAGGAGGTAAGAACCAATGAACCTGTTGTGTTTGATCTGACTGCCACAAGCTCTTCTTTAAATCCGGTTTATTATCGGATTATTCAAGGAGAAGAGTATGCCGAGATAACCGATAATGGAACAAAGTTATCTGTTATTAAAGTTCCTGCAAGTGCGGAAGTGATTGTAGAAGCTTTTCAGCCGGGTGATCTCGAGTATGCTCCGGCAACTCCGCAGAGATGTTCTTTCCGGCTGACCCGTGCAATAACTGTGCAGGCAGACGAGAGCTGTGAACTGGAAGGTGGAATGGATATTGAAGAGTTAGTTGTACATGGTAATGCTCTTCAGTCCGGAGAAGTTCGCGTAAAAGATGGTATCGTAAATATACGGAAGATGATTTACAAGTATAAAATGATACCGGGCAGATCGCACATGCTGACTTTCCCTGTTGCTGCAGATCTGGACAAAATTTCTGACTTCAAAGCACAGGGGTATGTATTTAATGGAAATACAGAGGATGGCTGGAAGCTTCAGGAGTATGATGGACAAGACCGCGCATTGAACGGACAACGGATCCAAAACTGGAAGGATAAGACAACTTCCGTGGTAGACCCATTTGTTGGATATATTCTGGTTGCTCCTCAAAGGAGTGCCGGAGATAGTGTCGAGGTATCTTTTGTATTCGAGAATGTATCACTTGACTTCACGAATCATATCAACAGTATGAGTCTCACACTTGATTTTACAGGCAGAATGCCGGGCAAAGATTTTCGTGCCTACATACAGCCGGTAAATGTAAAAGGGAATGTACTGGCGGTAAGTCTCGATTATCAACCACCTGTTGAAGCTCAACCGCTCAATTATCGGGAGGAAGCAGAGAAAGCACGAGTGATCCCATTTGATGGAGGTAAACAATTCCGGATCTCTCTTCCGGTAACGGACATCTCTTCAAACGTATTTGTGCTGAATAAAAAAGGAACGAAGGTTTTGAAGGCTTTCGAATACTATGCTCCAGCTGCAATTGATGTGTCGGATCTAAAGAAAGGACGATATATGGTTGTTCTCAAGTTTGGAGATGAGGTGAGCTTGAAAGAATTATTAGTCGAATAACCTGTTTTAGGAAAGAGGAAGCGTGTTTTTTCACTGCTTCCTCTTTTTTTTGCTACAAAATGAAGGGGTGGGGAATATTTTGAAAAATAGATTTTACGTAGAAAATCGCTGAAAAATGAGGGTTCTCAAAAATAAGATTTAAGATTAACTTTTTTACACAATAGGTTTATTTGTCTGTTTATTAGGTTGTTGTGGCTTGTTTTTGAGGTGGTGGTGAAAAAAGTGCAGAAAAAAGTTTGTTTTAGATTTGGAGGTTTGAGAAAAGTGCCATATCTTTGCATCGCAATTGAGAAACAACGCAGCTCACGAAAATGAGCGCTGAGTGGTAACAAGGCCCATTCGTCTATCGGTTAGGACATCAGATTTTCATTCTGGAAAGAGGGGTTCGATTCCCCTATGGGCTACTAAGTTTAATAAAAAAATTAAGGAGATTAGTCGATATGGCAAATCATCAGTCATCAGTTAAAAGAATTAGACAAACTCGCGTAAAGAGATTGCGCAATAGATATTACGCTAAAACTGCAAGAAACGCTGTTAAGAAACTTCGTGCAATGTCTTCAAAAGAAGAGGCAGTAGCATTATATCCTTCAGTTTGCTCTATGCTAGACAAATTGGCTAAGACAAACGTTAT
The DNA here is from genome assembly GCA_051654305.1 of Bacteroidales bacterium. GTDB lineage: Bacteria > Bacteroidota > Bacteroidia > Bacteroidales > UBA7332 > UBA7332. Next base: position 4,727 of record JBOFXU010000127.1, read on the forward strand.
TCACAAGAATAAAGCGGGAAATCTTAAGTCGAAATTAGCAGCTAAGATTGCTAAGTTAGCTTAATAAGATATTGAGAATGGCTTAACGGCCTTCTGATCTGGCCCATTCGTCTATCGGTTAGGACATCAGATTTTCATTCTGGAAAGAGGGGTTCGATTCCCCTATGGGCTACACTACAGGTGTTACTTGAAAAAGTAACACCTTTCTTGTTTTTATCTT
>JBOFXU010000128.1:0-1292 GCA_051654305.1 Bacteroidales bacterium
CCATCCTTTACCTCCACTACTGGCTTACCTATCACGTTCCCCTCATCTGTACCGTTCGTTTTCTCCGAACAAGCACTTAGTGTAACCAGAGCAGCCATACAATAACCTGTTAATCTGTTCATATTTATTTACCTATAGATTCCTATTACAAAGAAAATGTATTATTGCAAAAAATACCATCATCCAACGCCTAAAAATACGTTTTTAGCCCGTTTTATTCGTTAAGATCGCAAAAAGAACATTATATTCGCTAACGAAACACATCCAAAAACTGCTAATGAAGCTTGCGGATCACCCCTAATAAATAACAAACATGATGTTAGATAGCATTTACCAAAAGATAAAAGCAGGAGAAGAGATTACCCTCGACGAGGCACTCGCCCTCTCCCGCACCGAAGACAAAGAGGCATTATATAATCTGGCCGCAAAGGTGACCGAAGAATTTGCTGATCAAACCTTCGATATGTGCTCCATTATCAATGTTAAATCAGGCAAATGCCCTGAAGACTGTAAATGGTGCGCTCAGTCCGCTCACTGGAAAACCAGTGCAGAGGTCTATCCCTTTATTGAAGCAGCCGAATCTGTACGCCAGGCATGCTACAACGAGAAACAAGGCATCAGCCGGTTTTCGCTCGTAGCCAGCGGCAAACGTCTTAGCAAAAAAGACCTCGAGGCAGCCGTTTTGACCTACAAACAGATTCGTTCTGAAAGTAATATCCGGCTTTGTGCATCGCTCGGACTCCTTTCGCGCGAAGATCTGCTTGCACTCAAAGAGGCTGGTGTCACCACTTACCACTGCAATCTCGAAGCTGCCCCTTCCTACTTTAGCGATCTCTGCACCACTCACTCGCAGGACGATAAAATCCGTACACTCCTGGCAGCTCATGAAATCGGCATGGAACTTTGTTCCGGTGGCATTATAGGTATGGGCGAAACGATGGAGCAACGCATTGAGCTTGCATTCAAACTCAAAGAGCTCCCTCTATTCTCTATTCCTATCAACATGCTACATCCAATTCCCGGAACTCCACTTGAGCATGAGCGTCCTCTTACCGATGAGGAGATACTCACCACAGTGGCCTTGTTCCGTCTGATCCACCCTGCAAAATACTTACGCTTCTCGGGAGGCAGAGCACTGATGAGTCGCGACCTTCAGAAGAGAGCCCACCGTTGCGGGATGAATTCTGCGATCGTAGGCGATCTGCTCACCACCATAGGATCAACAGTCGACGAGGACAAAGCCATGTTCGGAGTTTGCTGATCCTTCACATTAAGGGTACATCATAAAAAAG
>JBOFXU010000129.1:0-4417 GCA_051654305.1 Bacteroidales bacterium
CAGAATACAAGATTGGTGGAATCCCGGTTGTTGATGAAAATAAGAAGTTGGTGGGTATTGTAACAAACCGTGACCTTCGTTTTGAGAAAAACTTCTCGAAACTGGTAGCGGAAGTAATGACAGGCAAAGAGCACCTGATCACAACAACTCAAACGACAAATCTAGAGGATGCTGCAGAGATTCTGCAACAGCATAAAATTGAGAAATTGCCGGTAGTTGATAAAGATGGGGCTTTGGTTGGACTGGTAACTTACAAAGATATCACGAAAGCGAAGGATAAACCTTTTGCGTGTAAAGATGAAAAAGGTCGTCTGCGTGTTGCTGCCGGAGTAGGTGTAACTGCGGATACTATTTTACGTGTTGATGCACTTGTTGATGCTGGTGTTGATGCTATCGTTATCGATACAGCTCACGGTCATACAAGAGGAGTAGTTGAAGTTTTAAAATCGGTAAAAGCTAAATACCCGACACTTGAATGTGTGGTTGGTAATATTGCTACAGGTGATGCCGCTAAAATGTTGGTAGAAGCTGGTGCTGACGCTGTTAAAGTGGGTATTGGTCCAGGTTCGATTTGTACAACTCGTGTGGTTGCCGGAGTAGGTGTGCCTCAGTTGTCTGCAATTTATGATGTTGCGAAAGCAATCAAAGGTACAGGTGTTCCATTGATCGCGGATGGTGGTCTGCGTTATTCCGGAGATATTGTGAAAGCTTTAGCTTCCGGTGCATTTACCGTGATGGTAGGTGGTCTTTTGGCTGGAGTGGAAGAGTCTCCGGGTGAAACAATTATCTTCAATGGTCGTAAGTTCAAATCATACCGTGGTATGGGATCACTCGAAGCAATGGAAAAAGGATCAAGTGATCGTTATTTCCAGGCAGGAGAGGTTGACGTGAAGAAATTGGTTCCGGAAGGAATTGCGGCACGTGTTCCATTCAAAGGTTCTTTATACGAGGTGATCTATCAGTTGGTAGGTGGTCTTCGTGCCGGAATGGGATATTGTGGTTCAGCAAATATTGATCAGCTGCATAATGCGAAGTTCACACGTATCACAAATGCCGGTGTCGCAGAGAGTCACCCGCATGATGTGACTATCACAAGTGAGGCACCAAATTACAGTAGAGGATAATCTATAAGGTAATATTTAAGTAATATAAAAGGGATAGAGCGATTCACGCTCTATCCCTTTTCTTTTTTCAAGAATAGTTATATATTGCACCGCTATTCTATTAATTGTTTAAAATACAGAATACTATGATTACACTTATTAGTTGCTCAAATATCAATGATGCCTACATGATCCGCTCCCTCTTAGAGTCCGAAGAGATCGGTTGTTTTATTTTGAATGAGCATATGTCAACGATTTATGGCGGAATATTGCCTTTCCAGGCTGAGGTTAAAATCTTAGAGGAGGATTATGAAGCCGCATTGAAGTTATTGCAAGACCACGGATATCTCGAATAAAAATAAAAAGCCGGAAGGCTGATAAGGCTTTCCGGCTTTCGAAGTTTAATAAAAATATATTCAATTACTCGACGAAACGTTTGTCTGTTCCTTCGATGTAATTAATGAATGCAAAGTTTACCAATCGGTTACCACCCGGAGTAGGGTAGTTTCCTGAGAAGTACCAGTCACCGGTATGATCCGGGCAAGATTTATGTAAATCTTCGATCGTCTGATATACAATCTCTACTTTGGCTTTTACGTCCGAAGCTGTGACCATCTGTGCAATCTTAGCAGAGATCTCTTCCTGTGAGAATGGGGCGTAAATTTCTTTTACGTAGTTTACGATTTCCTCTTTAGGAAGCTCTGTCTGAGCCTTGCATTTTTCGTAAACGTCACGAATCACATGTTGCATACCACGTTCCTGCAGTAACTCCATAGCTGCGTTAAATGCTATAAATTCCCCCATACGAGACATGTCAATCCCATAGCAATCCGGAAAACGGATTTGGGGAGAAGAAGATACGACAACTATTTTCTTAGGAGATAAACGGTCCAACATGCGGATAATACTCTGTTTTAGCGTAGTTCCGCGTACGATACTATCATCGATCACCACAACATTGTCCTTCTCAGGAACGACAGAGCCATAGGTGATGTCATAAACGTGTGTTGCAAGATCATTTCGTGAATCACCTTCGGCGATAAATGTACGAAGTTTGATATCCTTAATTGCAATCTTCTCAAAGCGTACTTTCTGAGAAAGGATGCTTTGCAGGTTCTCTTCATTCAAAGAGCCATTGCATTCTTTGATTTTTGTTATTTTTTCCTGATTCAGGTGATTCTCTAAACCGTCTACCATCCCGTAGTAGGCTACTTCTGCAGTGTTTGGAATATATGAGAATACAGTGTTTTCGAGATCCTGATCTACAGCATTCAGAATAGAAGGAACAAGTTGACGTCCTAACATCTTTCGTTCGCGGTAAATATCGAAGTCACTTCCCCGTGAGAAATAGATGCGTTCGAAGGAACAAGCCTTTTTCTCTTTAGGAGCGATGATTTGCTGAATTGAAAACTCTCCACTACGGCTTACAATAATTCCTTGTCCTGGAAGAAGCTCTTTTACCTGCTCCGTTTTCAGATTAAATGCCGTCTGAATCACTGGACGTTCTGATGCAATGACAACAACCTCTTCATCCGCATAATAGAATGCCGGACGAATACCCCACGGGTCACGAAGGCTGAACATATCTCCACTTCCAATCAGACCACAGATCACAAAACCGCCATCCCACATTTTTCCCGCTTCCGAAAGAATCGTATCTATTTTCAGATTTGACTCAATCTGTTCGTTCAATTCTTGTCCGGAATAACCAAATCCACTGTATTTCTGATAAAGACGTTCTACCTCTTCGTCAAGCAAAAAACCAAGTTGCTCCAGCAAGATAAAAGTATCAGCATTATGACGAGGGTGTTGTCCTTTTTTTACCAGGAAGTTGAATACTTCGTCCACATTGGTGAGATTGAAATTACCTGCCAGACAGACGTTGCGGCTTTTCCAGTTGTTTCGACGAAGGAAAGGGTGTACGTAAGATATACCTGAACGTCCAGTGGTACTGTAGCGCAGGTGTCCAAGATAAGTTTGTCCGATAAAAGGATAGGCGGAAGGGTCGGCTGCCTGAGCCGGATTCTCAGCTTTGAATGAAGTTATGCTATTCTGAATGGCTGCGAAAACATCTTTAATGGCTCCCGATCCCATAGCACGTTCTCTGAAAATGTACTCTTCTCCCGGTTTAGCTTCGAGTTTCACACAACCTACTCCGGCACCTTCTTGTCCGCGGTTATGTTGCTTCTCCATTAATAGATATAGCTTGTCCATACCATACGTATGGCTGCCATATTTTTCAACATAGTACGACAATGGTTTAAGTAGACGAACCATTGCGATTCCACATTCATGTTTTATTTGTTCCATTATGTCTAGTTAGTTTTTGAACAGTGGCATAATTGCATACAAAGATATAAAAATAAAGAACCGATCTGCTGATTTTTCAGCAGATCGGTTACAAATGTTATCTATAATTATCGAATAAATAATAACTCGCGGTACTTCGGAAGTGTCCACATTTCGTTATCTACGATAAGTTCGAGTTTGTCAATGTGGTAACGAATCTCTTCCAGCAAAGGAGCTACAGTATCGTGGTAAGCGATTGCTTTTGAACGCTCATCCTCAATGCGGTTTGCTACTTTACGCGCTTCGATCATTACGTTTACTTTGTGTGTGATTGTTGACAAGTGGTGAGAGATCTTTTCAATCAGTACCATATCTTGTTTTGCAATCTCTTTTGTCTTCTCTGCATCGAACAGTTGTTTCACTTTGCAAACATTGTCAAGCAAGAGTCCCTGATAACGAGATCCTACCGGAATGATATGGTTCATCGCCAAATCACCAAGTACACGCGCTTCGATCTGGATTTTCTTCGTATATGTTTCCCAGTTTACTTCGTTACGTGCATGAAGTTCAACATGACTCAAAACGCCCATAGATTCAAACATCTTCATGTTATCTTCATTCAGGAAGTGGTCGAAAATCACAGGTACACTGCGTTCGCAGTCAAGCCCACGTTTTGCAGCTTCCTGGCGCCACTCATCGCTATACCCGTTACCGTCGAAACGGATAGGTTTACAAATGCGGATATAGTCGCGAAGTACATCGAAAATTGCTTTTTCAAGTTTATCTCCTTTCGCCAGGCGAGCATCGATCTCTTGTTTAAATTCATTTAACTGATGAGCAACTGCTGTATTCAATACAATCATTGCAGCAGCACAGTTGTCTGATGAACCTACCGCACGGAACTCAAAGCGGTTACCCGTGAAGGCAAACGGCGAAGTACGGTTACGGTCAGTATTATCTAAAAGTAGTTCCGGAATCTGAGTTACACTTAGTTTCATGCCCACTTTATCGTCTACCTGAATAGC
>JBOFXU010000130.1:0-2762 GCA_051654305.1 Bacteroidales bacterium
TATTGTCCTGTTTCATCGGCACCAACAAGTTCAGACTCAGTTATGCGTTTACGAATTTCTTCACAAATAGATTTTGATCTATTGCCAATCTTAGTAAGAATGTTCCGAACTGTACCTTGGCTGATGGATAAAGAGAATATCTCCTTGAGAATTTCACAAATTCGTTCAAATGAGACGCATTGGACATGGCTAAGAAAAGCAATTATAGACTGAACGGTTTTCCCGTATGAAATCCCTTTACTGCATTCTTTGGGTAAAGATGATTTATTGATGTGTCCACAAGAACAAGTCACATCAAATGATCGATGTTCTTTTACTTGTGGAGTTGGCAAAGGGATATCGACTACTTGAGAAACTCCTGTACAAACAGAAGGATATTCAGCCAAAGATCTGCCGCAATGTCCACAATAGTGAGATTTGTGCTCTTCAATAAAGTCAGGAAAAGCACTTGTCTCTAGCGTAGAACCGGGATGTCCTGGTTGACCACCATTTTTACGTCCTGATTTCTTGCGTAAAGACTCTGTTCGTCGAACAGCTTTTGCTGAAATCGATTCTTGAGAAGGGGGTGTACTGCTGTTGAGGCTATTTTTATCCGGTTTCTCATATTTATCCAGACGTGTCTTTAATGAATGAATTTCTTTGTCTTTTTTATTGATAATGCTATGTAAGCGACTAATCTCAGCTCCTTGTTCTGAAATAGTCTGCTCCATTGATGAAAGTTTGTTATTCATCTCCAACAGGATCTTTGATATGTCTGTTACTTGTTCATTCATTAAATACAAAAATACGATTTGTACAAAATTAGGTGTAATCAGTCTTGATAAAGTTATTAGATACATTTCAACAGATAGGAGCATTTTTTTTCCTTTTTAGGTTTCAAGGAGAATATACCTGAGTAGTAATATTTCTTTTTAATTAATTTATTAGTTTTGTGTTTACCTAAGTGGGTACACGCATCTTTTGTCGTACTTACTATCCCCGTACCTTAGAAAATAAGCAAAACCAATAAATCAAACAGATATGACACTTCAAAAACAAAATTCAGGAGCAACCCCAGTTCAGGCAGGTTTAAATCATATTGCAGATATTCTTGGAAACACTTCGTACCCTTCGGCAAATAAGCCCTATACGGCAGAGATCAGCCGCAAAAATCCCGCAGCTATTCTGTTTCTGCTCGATCAGTCGGGTTCCATGGGCAATTCCACCCGCTTTGAGAATATGACCATGAGATATAGCGAGGCGCTGGCACGCATTATCAATCAGTTTTTGGAAGAGCTCATCAACAAGTGTACCCGCGAAGATGGGGTACGTCCCTATTTTGACCTCTCGATCTGGGGATACGATGATTCAATCCGTAATCTTTTTTATAACGCACAAGGGGCCGACTGGATTTCAACGTCGGATCTCGATGCCACAGCTTCAAATGTAGAGATCTCAGTGACTCGCCTCGTTCGTGGAAATGAAGTGGTTAAACAGGTTACGAAAAAAGAGTGGATCAAGCCTTATGAGGGAGGTCGCACCTCTATGGGGCTGATGTTCGATAAAGCCAAGGAGTTGCTTGAAACCTGGATTGCAGATCACTCCGATAGTTATCCCCCCATCGTAATTAACATCTCCGATGGCGGAGCTACGGATGTTACGGACCACGTATTGCAAGAAAAGTCACATGCCATTCGCTCCCTTGCGACCTCCAACGGTCAAGTGTTGCTGATCAATGTGCACCTCTCTTCGTCGGGCGATCCGGTTACTTTTCCGCACAACCGCGATGAACTGACCGGTAATTCCTACCAGCATCTTTTGTACGATTTGTCGAGTGTCTTGCCCGAATCCTTCTATGCCGAAATTGCTCGTTTCAAAGAAGAGGATATCTACAATCAGTATGTGGGTATGGCTTCTAATGTTCCTGTGGATCAGTTGGTAAAAGTCTTAAATATTGGTACGCAGGTAACAAATAATACAAAATAAGAGGCATATGTTGAATTTTTACAAACAGACCTTCACGGTCAAGGAGGAGAGAAACGAAGACGCGTGTTTGAGCAACGACTGCTCAGCCGTATTGTCTGACGGTGCAGGAGGGTGTGGAATTTTTTGTGCCGACTGGGCGCAATTTCTTTGTACTCAGTTCATCGGATACATTCCCCCGACAGCATCTGCGCTGAACGATCGGCTCGGCGAACGCTACAACCTGTTTACCGACCAGATTGAAGCCGGTTCTTTTCGTTCTGCCTCTATGGATAAGTTTTACCGCGAAGGCTCCTATGCAACGTGGGCTTCTGTCAGCTTTACCCCCGACGCCCGACAGTTCAGTGTCTGCACGTATGGCGACTCTCCCGTGTTTCACTACTCAAAGGAGAGGATCACCCTCTTATCCACATGTGAAAGTCTCTCCTCTTTTGTGGAGAATCCCCACCTGCTCAATTGGATAGAAGAGATCAAAAGCGAGCGCGGATTCTTCCTTCGGAAGGATATTCCTTTTGCATCCGAAGATTTGGTGTTTCTGACCAGCGATGCCCTGGGACAATTACTTCTGACTTACTCCCTTGTCCTACGTGCGATGCGGGGCGATGAAGAGGCTAAGGCGGAGTTGTCCGCAACGTTGGCTACCCCCTCCAAACTTTCAGGAGCAGTGAATAAGGTTCTGTCGGCATATAATCAAGGAATCAATCATGCATTGCCTCTTTCTGAGCAAGAGACCGGGCTGGGTACTTCCGGGGCTGAAATTTCCCGGTGGTATCGGGTATTCCGAAGAAACAAAACATGCC
>JBOFXU010000131.1:0-30471 GCA_051654305.1 Bacteroidales bacterium
GCCAGCTGAGCATCAGCTACAAACTGACGTATACGCTGCTCTTCGCCTTTCTGGCAAATCAGCAACACATTGCCTGATTCGGCTACAATATAATCGTTGAGCCCTTGAATCACAGCAAGCTTACCGTCGGCAAGCGTCACAATATTGTCCTTCGCATCATAGAATGCGGAGTTACATTTCAATGTTGTGTTGTTATTTTCATCCTTCTCCGAAAGCTCATAGAGCGAGCCCCAGGTGCCAAGATCAGACCAACCGATATCAGCACAAAGCACATATGTGTTCGGCGATTTCTCCATCACACCGTAATCGATCGAGATATTCGGACATAACGGGAAGTGCTCACGGATAAAAGATTTCTCAGCATCTGTGTGGTAGATCCCGACTCCCTGATCAAAATGGGATGCAATTTCAGGAGTAAATTCACGGAACGAATCAATGATGGTATCCACATTCCAGACAAAAATTCCAGAATTCCAGAAGAACTCTCCACTCTCGACAAAAACCTTTGCCAATTCTTTGTTTGGCTTTTCGGTGAAAGTTTTCACTTTACAGAAGTCACCTTCATGCTCTTCACCGGTCTGAATATAACCATACCCCGTTTCCGGACGATTAGGGACGATTCCTAAAGTAAGCAACCCTTTTTTTTGCTTCACAAAATCGAGTCCTTTACTGATAGCCGTTAGAAACTCCTCCTCTTTCAAAATAAGATGGTCCGAAGGAGCAACTACTATGTTCGCCTCTGGATTGATCTCTTTGATATGATAAGATGCCCATGCAATACATGGAGCTGTGTTTCTTCGTGCAGGTTCATACAACACCTGACTGGCATCCAGCTCAGGAAGTTGCTCGAGAATCAGCTCAGAATAAATTTCGTTAGTAACAATATAGATATTTTCTTTGGGAATGATTTTCACAAAGCGATCGTAGGTCATTTGAAGCAAAGATCGTCCAGTTCCAAAAAAATCAAGGAACTGTTTCGGATAATTTGTCCGGCTGAACGGCCAGAATCTGGCTCCTACGCCACCGCCCATAATCACGCAATAGTTATTACTCATAGCCTATGGATTTTAAGTTCTTTTATTAGGGGCGAAACTACAAATTATATTCCTGAATTAGCCCAACGAATCATTTTTTTTGAAAAAAATCTCCGAAAAGTTTGCAGGTATAAAAAAAAGGTCTACCTTTGCATCGTCTTCAAACAGAAAGACGCCCAGATGGCGGAATTGGTAGACGCGCTGGTCTCAAACACCAGTGGATTCACTTCCATGCCGGTTCGATCCCGGCTCTGGGTACAGAGAAAGAGCTTCAGAGAAATCTGAGGCTCTTTTTTTTTGCGATTTTTGCACTATGGCGATCTGGAATCTAAAACAGATCTCTGAATCAAATCAAAATCTCTTTTCCGAATACCGAATACCATTACCTGATCAGAATCATCAACTCGATCAATTCTTCACTAAATTTAAACAAATCCACCTTTAAAACTACAATATTTATTATATTTGTACAAAACCTAAAACTTTTAATTGCATGAAATTAATTCCATTAATTCTCAGTTTTGTACTTATATGTACACAATTTTTATCGGCTCAAGTGATCCAGTCACCAGATAAAAACCTGACACTCACATTCGGACTGGATGAAAACAACACACCCGTTTATTCGATAAACTATAAAGGACAAGAGGTCATAAAGAATTCAAAACTTGGCTTCACTATTCGTCCGAAAATTAATTATAGCACTGGCTTTTCGATCGTAAGCACTCAAACTGATTCATCAAAAACTTCGTGGAATCCGGTTTGGGGAGAAAACAGTACAATAGAAGATCATCACAATGAATTATTCGTGGCATTAAGCCAGTCCAGATCAAACCGAAAACTAAATATTCGTTTTCGGGCATTTAATGATGGGGTAGGGTTCCGGTACGAATTTCCGGTACAAAGCAACCTGCGTCATTTCAGCCTTGCAGAAGAATTAACTGAATTTAATCTGAACGGGGATCATACCGCGTTCTGGATTCCGGCAGATTATGACACGAATGAATTTCCTGTATCAACATCAAAACTATCAGAAGTTAGCTCACTCATCGATGAAGTACGAAAAGAGCCATTAGCTGCAAAAGCTCCTTCTGACTGCCTTGCTGTACAAACACCGTTGATGCTGAAATCGGACAAAGGCTTGTATGTAAATATCCACGAGGCTGCTCTGGTAAATTATCCGGCTATGTTTCTGGAAATTACCTCAGACCCGAAATCTCTGAAATCACACCTTACTCCTGACCGGAATGGTGTTAAAGGGTATATCCAAACCGGTAATGTAAGTCCTTGGAGAACGATTGTGGTGAGCGATGATGCACGGGATATTCTTGCTTCAAATCTTATTCTGAACCTGAACGAGCCATGTAAAATTGAAGATACATCGTGGATCAAACCGACGAAATACATCGGAGTGTGGTGGGAATACTTCACGGGCGGAGGCTCTACGTGGTCGTATTCAGACAACCAGGATATTATCATTGGGAAAACAGACTACAAAAAACTAACTCCTCACGGAAGACACGGAGCAAACACCGCCCATGTAAAAGAGTATATTGATTTTGCCTCTGAAAACGGGATAGATGCAGTCTTAGTAGAAGGATGGAATGAAGGATGGGAAGATAATACGGCTTTTGCGAAAGAACGTATATATAGTTTCACCAAAGCATACCCTGACTTTGATGTTACTGAGTTGCAACAATATGCGAAGAACAAAGGAGTAAAGCTGATTATGCACCACGAAACGACTTCGTCTGTGGCAGACTATGAGAAACAGTTGGATGCGGCCTTTCAGTTTATGAAAGATCACGGATACGATGCTGTTAAAACAGGATATGTCGGTCCGATGATTCCACGAAGTGAATATCACGATGGTCAATGGATGGTCAATCACTACAATTATGTGATTGAAAAAGCGGCAGAGTACAAGATTATGATCAATTCACACGAAGCTGTCAGACCTACGGGAATGTGCCGTACTTATCCAAACTGGATCGCTCAGGAGTCGGCAAGGGGTACCGAATTTGAGTCGTTCAACGGGAATAAGCCTGATCATACGACGATCCTTCCTTTTACGCGCCTGATGGGTGGTCCGATGGATTATACCCCGGGTATTTTTGAAGGAGATCTGTCGGTATACGGTGACAATAAAGCAAAACTCAGCACAACATTGGTAAAACAGCTGGCACTGTATGTAACGATGTACAGCCCGTTACAGATGGCTGCAGACTTGATTGAGAACTACCGTAAATATCCGGACGCTTTTGAATTTATAAAAGAGGTGGCGGTAGACTGGGACAAAACTGAAATCCTCGAAGCTGAGCCAGGAGATTACATCACCATCGCCAGAAAAGCAAAAGGGAAAAACGAATGGTTTATCGGAGGAATCACTGACGAAAACAGCAGAACCACAAATATCAACTTTAGCTTCCTTCCTAAAGGGAAAACATTTGAAGCTACCATTTATGCTGATGGAAAGGATGCCGACTGGCAGAAGAATCCAAAAAGCTATCGGATCTTTAAACAAAAGATTACACATAAAAGTATTTTGAAGCAAAAGTTAGCTCCGGGTGGAGGAGTGGCGATCAGCTTAAAAGAAATAAAGTAGAAAAATAGAGAGGGACAGCACGAATGGGTTGTCCCTCATTTATTTTATTGATCATATTGTATATCTTTGCGCATAGTTCAAAACCGAATAAACCGTTTTATTTTGATACCTACTTATCTGAAACGTTTTCGCAACAAAAGAGGCTTCGGGGTACATTCACCCTTTGCCTTTCATCTGATCACGGAAATTATTCGTGAAAAGTATCCGTTTTACAAGTTTGAGGAGATTGACCAGGCGGTAGCTGAGTTCTGCGCAAAGGAAAACAAACATATTACGGCTAAAAAGTTTCATATCCTCTTCCGTCTGATAAACCATTTACACAGTAACCGTGTTTTAGAAATCGGAAGCTACTATGGACTGTCGACCCTCTCGATGGCACTCTGCGGCGGTGAGAAACAAATTCAGCTGCTGCCACTGAAAGAGCGAGATTATGCCCGTACAGAATCCTATGTCAATCAGTTTGGACTCAACAACATTGAGCTCCTTGCCAACGAAGATGAAATCGCGGGAACCTTTGATTTTATATATATTCACGGACCTTTGGCCGGCTTGTCGCTTTTTGAAACCTACAAACGAATCAAGAGTCATGCCGGAGATACCGGAGTAATCCTTATCGACCGGATTCGAAAGGACCGGGAGACCCACAAAGAGTGGAAAAAAATTCTAAAATACGAGGCTCCTCAGATGGTTATTGACGAAGACAGCCGTGCTATGTTGTTTTTGGACAAACGTCTGAACCCCAAAAGATATATGATTTAACGCATGACAAAGAAAAGTGTATTGTACACCCGTACCGGAGATAAAGGAACCACCTCACTGGTGGGAGGAACCCGTATCTCGAAAGCCTCTTTGCGACTCAACTGTTATGGGACGATCGATGAGCTAAACTCTCATCTGGGGCTGTTGCTAAGTGAAATAGGAGAGGAGGAGCCTCAGCGTGAAACCTTACGCTTCATTCAGCACAAGCTTTTCTCAGTAGGAGGATATCTGGCGAGCGAGCCCGATTCGCCTTATTATAAGCATGGCTGCACTGTTCGCGAAGAGTTTATCAGCCATTTGGAACGTTCGATCGACGAAATAGACAGTGAACTGCCGAAGCTGAACGCTTTTGTTCTTCCGGGAGGAAGCAGAGCCGCAGCACAGGCAAGCGTTGCCCGTACCGTTTGCAGACGAGCCGAGCGATTGATCTGTTCTCTAAATGACGAAAGCCCTGTGGACGATGCGCTGCTTCGTTTCGTGAACCGACTATCCGACTATCTTTTCGCTCTATCACGCAAGCTTTGCCTGAAGGAGAGTGACGAGATTTTTTGGGATAAAGATTGTATCTAAAGAAATAAAATATAATTTTGCGGTCATTTTAAAACGATCCTTCTTAAAAATATCAACCATTTAATATAAAACTGCTATGTATTGGACTTTGGAACTGGCATCAAAACTGGAGGATGCTCCATGGCCTGCTACAAAAGATGAGCTAATTGATTACGCTATGAGATCAGGTGCACCTCTTGAGGTTATCGAAAACCTTCAAGAGATGGAAGATGAAGGCGAAATCTACGAATGCATCGAAGATATCTGGCCAGATTATCCGAGTAAAGAAGATTTCCTTTTCAATGAAGAGGAGTACTAATATTCATTGACAAGAGTGGGGGCGCTGGAGCGATTTTTTTCGTTTCGGCGCTTTTTTTGTTTTGCAGGTACTGTGCTTCAAAGAAATGAAGGTGCTTTTGTTAGGAGTTCACATTGATTATTATACTTTTGCAATACACAGAGAACAAATACAAACGGGCGAACTCTCTTCCGGGAAATCTCCCCTAAAAAGAGGACTGAACGCTCTGCAACTATTAATTTTAACGATGTTCAGATGAAAAAATTCGATTTCAAAAAATCAATTCCCTATCTGCTGACCATTGGGTTATTTCTTGCCATCTCCGTACTTTACTTCACTCCGGATTTATTCGAAGGAAAAGTTCTGTTCCAGGGGGATACTCAACAGGGGATAGCCAATGGACAGGAAGCCAAACTATTTTATGAAGAAACCGGTGAGAAAACCCGATGGAGTACTCATCTTTTCTCCGGTATGCCTACTTACCAGATGTCGCCTTCGTATGAATCGGACGCTACTCTACGTATGCTTACCAAAATCTATTCGCTGTTTCTGCCGGGACCGGCTTCGCTGATATTTATCATGCTGATCGGGTTCTTCATACTGATGAAATCGTTGAAAAACAGCAATGGACTCTCTATTCTGGGAGCTATTGCCTGGACTTTTTCGTCCTACTTCTTTATCATTATCGAAGCGGGGCATATCTGGAAATTTGTAGCATTGGCCTACATTCCACCAACCATAGCCGGATTAATCTGGACCTACCGGGGGCAATACCTCAAAGGCGGGATTGTCTACACGCTTTTCATGGCATTCCAGATTCTATCGAACCACATTCAGATGTCCTATTACTTTGCATTCCTGATGGCAGGTCTTGCCATTGCCTATCTGGTGGATGCTGTTAAAAACAAAACGTTAGCGAGTTACTGGAAAGCGACGGCAACACTAGCAATCGGTTCGGTGCTGGCGATCGGAATGAATGGTTCAAATCTCTACCACACTTACGAATATAGCAAACATACCATTCGCGGAAAAAGCGAGTTAGTGGATGAAAATAAACAACAAACTGCTGCGGGTCTTGATAAAGACTATATAACAGCATGGAGTTACGGTGTAGATGAAACATGGACGCTGCTTGTTCCGAACTTCAAAGGAGGAGCAACAGGATATATGGAGAAGTCTGCTATTGCTAATTCAAAACCAGAATATCGTGAGACGCTTGGACAAATGAATCAATACTGGGGAGATCAACCATTTACCTCAGGACCTGTATATGTGGGAGCATTTATTTTAATGCTTGCCGTCTTCGGTTTTATTGCTGTAAAAGGGCCTTTCAAATGGGCTGTGCTGGCTGTAACGCTACTCACGCTGATTTTATCCTGGGGTAAGAATATGATGTTCCTGACGGATCTGTTCATAGACTATTTCCCGATGTATAACAAGTTCCGGACCGTTTCGTCAATCCTTGTTGTGGTTGAGTTTACGATCCCTCTTATGGCTATTCTGGGACTAAAAATGATTCTCGAAAATCCAAAAGGATTATTCAAGGAATACAAAACAGCTGCTATTGCGGCTTTTGCGGCAACAGGAGGGATGTCATTGTTATTTGCAGTGGCTCCGGGGGTGTTTAATAACTTCCTGAGTGCTCAGGAGGCTGCAGCATTTCTACCTCAAGCTCAAGGTAATCCTCAGGTGTCAGAGATTCTTTTTGCACTGGAGCAGGCTCGTATGTCAATCATGACTTCGGATGCCTGGAGAAGCCTTATGATCATTGTTGCGGGCTCGGCAATTGTCCTTATCTATGCAAAAGGCATACTAAAAAACAACCTGACAGTGGGCTTACTTATTGCTCTTTGTCTGCTGGATATGTGGAGCGTGAATAAGCGCTACCTGAACAGCGAAAATTTCGTACCAAAGAAAAGAACGGAAAATCCATTCCCGAAATCAGAGGCAGACGAAGCGATCTTGCAGGATAAAGATCCGAACTTCCGTGTTTACAATCTGACACGTGATCCGTTTAACGATGCGACTACGTCGTATTATCACAAGTCTATCGGTGGATATCACCCGGCAAAACTCCGCAATTATCAGGACCTGATCGAACATCAGATTTCAAAAAACAACATGTCGGTAATCAACATGCTGAACACAAAATATCTGATCGTACCGGGTGAGAACGGACAACCTCAGGCACAGCTAAATCCGGAGGCTCTGGGAAATGCCTGGTTTGTAAACGAAATTGACTGGGTGAAGAATGCTAATGAGGAGATGGATGCTCTGAATAGTTTCGATCCATTGAAAACAGCAGTCGTTGACTCACGTTATTCATCGTCTATTCCTGAAGCCGGGAAGATCAGCAAAAATGCAGATGACCAGGTAAAACTGACGCATTTTGCACCGAATGCACTGACCTACTCGGTTCGCAAAACCGGAGGAAAAGGATTCATTGTTTTCTCGGAAACCTTCTACGATGGATGGAAAGCAACAATTGACGGAAAAGAGCTTCCAATAGCACGTGTGAATTATGTTTTGCGCGGAGTGGAAGTTCCGGAAGGTAATTACGAAATTCGTTTTGTTTTTGATCCTCAATCTATTAAAGTAACTGAAACAGTAGCCTATGCCTCACTGGCACTACTAACTCTATTATTGCTCTTTGTGGGATACAAAGAGGTAAAATAAACCAGAACACTAATTGCGCAGAGAGATGATTAGAAGATATCTGATATGCTTCTTGTTGTTTTGTGCTTTTGTCACTCAGACAAAAGCACAATTCGACGCGCAGTTTAGTCAATACTGGATCTCCAAAAGTTATTACAATCCTGCAGCCACGGGGGTGACTCCGGACATACAGGTAGCCGCGCAATTCCGCCAACAATGGGCAGGGGTAAAGAATGCCCCGCAATCCTTTGTTTTTAACGGCGAAATGCCGGCTTTTTTTATTGGCAAAAATCACGGTGCTGGACTCTCTCTCTTCAATGAAACGATCGGGCTATTTAAGAATCTGAGTATCGGACTACAATACTCTTATGGTTTCAAAGTGCTTGGGGGAGATTTACGCATCGGGGTACAACCGGCAATAATCAGCTCAAAGTTTGACGGAACACAGGTTGAGATCCCAAACAGCGGAGCTCACAATCCGAGCGATCCCAATATCCCGACAACGGAAGTAAACGGTACAACTTTTGACCTCTCCGTGGGGACCTACTACCAAAGAGAAAATCTATATGCGGGTATTTCGTATATGCACTTGCTACAACCCTCAATGCAACTGGGAGAAACCAACGAAACATACATCCCCGCGACAGGCTATATTACGGCAGGTTATACCTATCTTTTTCCAAATTCCCTGCTCGAAATCACACCTTCTTTTCTGTTTAAAATGAGTCGCTCATTCTGGCAACTCGACATGAATACACTGCTCTCCTACAATAAGAAGATTTTTGGCGGAGTAGGCTACCGCACAGATAACTCATTTTCAGTATATTTAGGCATGTATATTGGGAAAGTTCGCTTTGGTTATTCCTATGACATAGGAACTTCAGCGATCGGTCGTGCAAGCAAAGGGAGTCATGAAGTTTTTGCAACTTACACCTATACACTTGACCTGAAGTCAGGCATTCTGATGCAGGGTCGGAAAAGGAGTGTAAGGTTTATGTAAAAAATAAGTCAACCTTAATCTTTTTTAATTTGCCTGAAATATAATATATTTGTCAGACGCTCGTTTTATAGATCATGAGCAATTGATTCAATGTAACGTATAAAAAATCACTATCCCAAAGATATGAGAATACTTTTTAGCCTTTTGACAGCCCTTTTTATGCTTCATGCCTGTGCTCCGGCAGGAGGAGATCTCGGACGTAATGCTCGCAGTTCGTGGCGAGATGTAAAACCATTAGGTATGGTCCTGGTAAAAAGAGGATCGATCACTATGGGTACCAATAATGATTCGGTGATGGGAGAAACGAATCTGAAACGAGAGGTATCTGTTGAATCGTTCTGGATGGACGAGTCGGAGGTAACAAACCATATGTATCATCAGTTTGTAGATTGGGTGCGCGACTCTATTTTCCGCGAAGAACTCGGCGAGGAGTATCTGGAAAAGGATCGTATGGGGAATTACAGACGTCCGATTCCCTGGCGTAAAGCTGATCTGATGGAGCCTATCTATGAAAAATACTACAAACGCGACCCAATGAGCGGATCCCTCATGCTCCGCGGGGAGATGATCAACTATGTCTACCGCTGGTATGACCGTGACGCCGCAGCGTTGATGGCGAACCAGTTATCACCGAAGAAACGAGTTCTTAACACCGATATCAAAGTCGCTGACCGTGTGGTTTTCTACGACAAAGATACCGTAGTCATGAATGACGATGGACTTCTGGTTCAACAGGCAATCCGTGTACCTGTGATCGATGAATCAAGCTTTATTCACATGCGCATCGTGAATGTATATCCGGATACAACGGTATGGATCAATGACTTCCCGAACTCAAAGAATACAACACTTATGCAGACCTACTTCTCGCATCCGGCTTATCAGAATCATCCGGTAGTAGGAGTGACCTGGGAACAGGCAACAGGGTACTGCAACTGGAGAACTGACCGTGCAGATAATTCAAGCCGGATGTGGATTCAATATACTCCGTACCGTCTTCCTACTGAAGCGGAGTGGGTATTTGCGGCTTCGGGACGAAAAAGTGTAACGACAAAATTCCCATGGCATTCTGACGATCTGAAAGATTCAAGAGACTGCCTGCATGCAAACTTCCAGGCTGGACCAGGGAATTTTACTGAAGACGGTTATTTGACACCATCACAAAAAGGAGCATATAAAGCGAATGAAATAGGCCTGCATGATATGCCGGGGAATGTTTCGGAATGGACTTCAACCGCATATTCAGCGGCTGGTGACATTGGAGAATCCAGCTTCAATCCTCAACGTGAGTTCAATGCTCTGACTTCGGATCCCTATTACCTGAAACGAAAAGTAGTGCGTGGAGGTTCCTTCAAAGATGCTGCCAGTTTTATGCGTATTGATGTACGTCAGGGAGAGTATCAGAATCAACCACGCTCGTTCATCGGCTTCAGATGTGTACGCACAAAGCTGGGTGAAAACTAAATCATTCAAACGAACACGAAACGAATACGCTTTATGTCAAAACCAAATAGAAAACCAAGAAATATTGTAGAGCTTCTGGCAACAAAAAATGGCCAGATGTTTATGAATACCGCCTATAGTCTGGGAGCTGCAGTCGTAATCCTCGGGGCGCTTTTTAAAATCCTCGGACTACCCGGGGGGACAACAATGCTAATGCTGGGGATGGTTACTGAGGTGATCATCTTTACCCTGAGTGCCTTTGACCGTTCAGGAGATCAGACCATAGAATGGGAGAGGGTATTTCCGGTTCTCAAAACAGGGAGCCAGGAAGATAATCCGTTGCAACAGATTGCTGAAAAAGGAATAAAAATAGATGGTCCGGTAACGACATCCATAAGTTCTGAATATCATGCTCCGGCAATTGCACCTAATTTCACTTCAGAACAGAGCGAATACCTGACGCAAAGCCTCAATCGCCTGAATGAGTCTGCTAAACAGCTTTCTCGTATGGCGGATCTGGCAGATGCCACACAGGACTATCTGGCAAAACTAAACGAAACGACCTCAAACCTGGACCGATTCAGTCGTGCTACGAATGATCTGGCAAACTCGTCATCGTCTCTGGCTTCGTCGTACACTACGATTGCTGACAGTGCTTACCAAATGAAGATGTCTACCGGCACATACGTGGAGCAGATGAACTCCCTGAACAGTAGTATCGAAGGTCTTAGCCGGGTGTACACGGAACAACTCCAGGGAATCACCAATCAGGTGCGCGCCATTTCACAAGTACACGCAGATCTGAACAGACTTCAATATCTTTTCGAGGGGTCATCTCATGAAGCCGAACGCTTCAAACGTGAAACAGAAAGAATGGCTGAACAATTAGTGCAGCTAAATGTAATCTACAGCCGTATGATCAACGCAATGACGGCTTCGAATCAGCGTCCATAAACAGACAGAACTGGAACAAAAAAAGAAGAAATGGCAGGAAAAAAAACCAGACAAAAGATGATCAACATGATGTATCTTGTGTTAACTGCAATGCTGGCACTGAATGTTTCGACAGATGTGCTTAACGGCTTTGAGTTAATGGAAGATAGCCTTGTGCGGACCATCGAGTCAACCCAGTCTAAAAACCAGATTGTCCTGAACGATATTACAAAATACGCCGAAATGAACCCCCGCAAAGCTCAGGCAATAGGGGACACTGCCCGGTGGTTTAAAACAGAATCGGACAGTCTGATCCAGTATATCCAGGAGCTGAAAGAGCGCATTGCGACATATTCGGGAGGAACCCTGGAAGATCTAAAAAATAAAGAGGCTACGAATGCTGCTTCAGCAATCATGCTTAGTCCGCAAATCGGCGAGGGTGCCCATCTGCGTAAACGGATTAATGCGTATCGGGAAACTGCTCTTCGCTACATTCCGGATCAGACCAAACGCGAAGCTGTAGAGGAAAACCTGACCACCAAAGCCAGCAATCGTTTCAGTATGGGTGAACTGGCTTGGGAAGAGTCTCTCTTCTACAATATGCCAACAGTATCGGCAATTACACTCTTATCCAAAATACAGAGTGACGTTGCTTCTGCCCAGGCGGAAGTTTTGCACAATATGGCAAATAGCATTGACGTAAAAGATTTTCGCGTAAATCAAATTCAAGCATATGTAATCCCGAATGCGAATACTGTTATTCGGGGCGCCCGATACTCCGCACGTGTTGTCCTTGCAGCAGAAGACTCCACCAAAAAACCTCAGGTATTTATCGGAGGGAAAGAGATAAATGGAGATACCTACACTGCTTCTGGATCTTCGCTGGGAGAACATACACTCAACGGTTATATTGCGATGACAAATGGAGAAGGAGAAACATCCCGTTTCCCATTCAGTCAGAAATATACGGTGGTTGAGCCTACTGCAACCGTTTCGGCATCACTGATGAATGTCTTTTATGCCGGCTTTGAAAATCCAGTGAGTATCTCTGTTCCGGGAATTGACAATCGAAAAGTGACTGCCAGTATGACCAACGGAACTCTCGCCCGTAATCCTAAAGGGGAATGGGTTGCTCGCCCATCAAAACCAGGTACAGATGCGGTTATTTCGATAATGGCAGAAGTAGATGGACGTATGCAACAGGTTAGTACAAACACATTCCGTGTGCGTGCTTTACCGACACCATCGCCCTATCTGATGATCGACAATACCGAGCGTTATGCCGGAGGCACTGTCATCAACCGCAATACATTGCTGGGAGCGCAGGGAGTAGGCGCAGGGATCTACGACGGACTTTTGAATATCCCGTTCAACGTACTTGGATTTGACATCCGCATCTCCAACGGAGGAATGACACAGTACGAATCCTCAAACGGAAATAAATTCAGCCCGAGACAAACAGAGCTGATTAAACGTATGAGCCGGGGAAGCTCATTCAATATTTCAAATATCAAAGTTAAAGGACCCGACGGCATCGTGAGACAATTAACCTCACCGATCGAAGTCCTGCTATAATCAACCCGAGAAAGTAAGAAGCTATGCATATAAAGAAACTGATTGTTTTAGGTGTTTCTATGCTATTATTCTCAGTAGCAGCCCAAGCACAGGACTACACCGAACCTGCCTACATCGTGAATATGGACAGTATGGTTTTCAATCCTTCTGCTCGTCAGATCGCTATTGGAAATCAACAACTGATCAGCCCGCAAAACCTGCGCTGGTCAAAAACAGTCTACCGATTTGTTTCGCTTACCGATTCGGCAGAGGTAGCAGCAAACAGCTATCTGGCTGAACCTAAGTCACCGATTCTATATTACACCAAAGCCGGAGAAGCTTCGGAAAAACGATATTACTATAATCTGATCGGTATCATTCTTCGTCTTCTCGATGAGAAAAAGATCACGGCTTATACGTTCGATACTCAGGCTGTAAGCGAAAGTTTTTCTCGAGAAGAAAGTCTGACTCCGGATAGTGCACTCTTGAAACTTGGACTGGAACGAACTCGTCGTAAAGCAGAATTCGACAGAGCAGATCTGACCTTTGCCGGATCGGGGGTAACAGGATACCTGATCAAGGAGCTGTGGTACGTAGACGGACACACCTCTCAGTTTGGTTGCTCTGTTGAAGCTATCGCTCCAGTAGTTATGGACCAGAACAGCAGAACAGAATTCACGCCTGCTTTCTGGATAACTTACAGATCTCTGCAACCGTATCTGCCTTATCTTTCGTTACAAAGTAGTCTTCCGGGGATGACCTTCGATGCATACTTCAAGAAACGAATGTACAAAGGACTGATCTATAAAGTACAAAACCCTCAAAACAAAACACTTTGGAGTGAATGTGCTACGTCGGCAGATCCTGCGAGTTGCCGCAAAGAGGCTTCCGACCGTATTCAGGCTGAAATAGATAGCATCCCTGCACGATTGTGGGATGCTCCGGTTCAGATCCAGAAATTGGATCCGAAAGAAAAGAAAGCGGCAGAAAGGGCTGCTCAGCGTGAGAAACTGCTAAAAGAACGCGAACTTCGCAACCAAAGCCGAACAAGAAAGTAGAAATTGACCCTTTGAAAATGGGGGATTCATATTTAAGTCAGTAGTAGTCAATTATTTTTGACTATTATTGACTTTTTTATTTTATTTTTATTGTAGTTTTGTTCCATATTATAACAACTTAAAGATTTATCTTATGAAGCAATTTTTCAAATTCACTTTTGCCTCGTGCCTCGGATTTAGCATAGGCATAATTGTACTGACAATTATTTCAATCTTTATGATCATGGGGATCTCAGCATCAATGGCTTCGCAATCTGAAGCACCCTTGAAGCCTATCGAAAAGAACTCGGTGCTAAGGATTAATCTGGATGCCCAGATCTCCGAAAGAAGTAAAGACTTTCAGCTACCTTCGTTATTCGGTTCAGAGGGAATGGCTGAAACAGGACTGGATCAACTAATAAAAGCGATTGAAAATGCAGCTTTAGATAAAAATATTCGTGGGATTATTCTGGAGGGTGGTATAAACCCCGGAGGAGGATATGCTACAGATAAACAATTAAAAAACAGCCTGGAGAAATTCAAACAAAGCAATAAATTCATTTATGCCTATTCAGACATGTATTCCCAAAAAGGGTATTACGTAGCTGCAACGGCTGACTCCATATTTATCAATCCGGAGGGTATGATTAACTTGAACGGGATTATTCTGGAAACACCATTCTTTAAGGATGCGCTTGATAAATTAGGAATTCAAATGCAAATTTTCAAGGTCGGAACCTACAAATCGGCAGTTGAACCATTTATTCAGAATAAAATGTCGGATGCTAATCGCGAACAAATGACCGCACTGGCTCAATCCATGTGGAGTTCGATCAAAAGCGATATCGCATCTGACCGTAATATCAGTGTAGCATCTATCGACGCTCTTGCTGACTCTGGAATTATGTTTGATAAACAAGAGGGACTTTTACGTGCAAAACTGGTAGATCAGTTGGCTTATCAGGAGGAGTTCAATGCTTTTCTACGCAATAAAATGGGCGTAGATGAAGATGATAAAATCAAAAAAGTAAAAGTTGAAGACATGGCCAAAGCAAATCCGCTTAAAGCAAAAACAGAATCCAAAGCGATCGTAGGGATTGTGTATGCCGTAGGCGAAATTGATGGCTCATCAACCGAAAAAGTTAATACAAAAAAATTAGCTGAAGAGATTTTTAAAATTAAAGCAGATTCAGCTGTAAAAGCTGTAGTTTTGCGTGTTAATTCTCCGGGAGGTAGCGCCTTTGGTTCAGAACAAGTATGGTATGCTCTTTCAGAATTGAAAAAAGTAAAACCTTTCGTTGTGTCGATGGGAGATATGGCTGCTTCTGGCGGATACTATATTTCATGTGCGGCAAACTATATTTACGCAGAACCAACCACGCTGACAGGTTCTATTGGAATCTTTGGTATGATCCCTAATGCAGAAGGCCTCACAAAGAAAATCGGGGTGAGTTATGATCAGGTCGCTACCAACAAACATGCAGGATTCCCGAGTATGACCTCGCCTGTAAGTGCAGAGAGCCAAATGTTAATGCAAAACAGTATCAACCGCGGGTATGCTCTGTTTACAAAACGTTGTGCTGACGGTCGCAATATGCCTCTGGATTCTCTTCTTAAAATAGCTGAAGGACGTGTCTGGACAGGTTCAAAAGCCAAGGAGCTGGGGCTGGTTGACGAATTAGGAGGTCTGGATAAAGCGATAGAACATGCTTCTGAACTGGCAGGACTTTCAGCCGGAAAATATAGCACGAAAGCATATCCAAAGAAAAAAGAATTCTACGAATTGCTGATGGAAGAGTATGGATTAGATGCCATCAGCCAATTGGGAGAAGCATTGATCGGAGAGAACTACAAATATTATTCAGTTATCAACAATATTAAAAGTATAGATCCTGTTCAGGCTCGTGTTCCGTTTATGATCACGATCCGATAGGGGTTAATTATAAATGGAAAGTACACCCAAAATACGCAAATCACTTTTACCTCTTTCGTTTATCTACGGACTGATTACGAATATTCGTAACCGGATGTTCGACTGGGGAGTCTTTTCGTCAACCAGCTTTAAAGTGCCGGTTGTCTGTATCGGTAATATCACGGTAGGAGGAACGGGCAAAACGCCTCATACCGAATATCTAATTCAGATCCTACTTCAGTCGGGACACAAAGTTGCTGTACTAAGCAGAGGCTATAAACGAAAAAGCAGCGGATTTATTTTATCCGACGAGCATTCGACTCCCAAAATGATCGGGGATGAACCGTATCAAATGAAAAAGAAATTCCCTGAGGCGATCGTCGCAGTTGACGGAAACCGCCGCCGGGGAATCAAGCGTATTTTGGAAACTCATCCTGATGTGGATATTGTGCTGCTTGACGATGCCTTTCAGCATCGCTGGGTACACCCGGGGATTGCAATCCTGCTGATGGATTACAACCGGAAGGTTTATGAAGACAAATTGCTACCGGCAGGCTCGTTACGTGAAGATATTTCAGAAATGGAACGAGCAAACTTCATTATTGTGACCAAGTGCCCTAAATTGCTGAGTCCGATGGAAATCCGGATTATTTCAAAATATCTGGAACCCCGACCACATCAGCAACTTTTCTTTACTGATTTTCGTTATAAGAATATACGCCCTGTATTTCCGGATGTATCGAAAAGAAAAGAGATTAGTCTGACAACTATTACGGAAGAGAAAGCCTCTGTGCTTCTTGTTACAGGTATTGCATCGAATGTAAAGATGATTGACGATCTGAAACAATATTTCAGCGAACTCATCCCTTTACCTTTCGCAGATCATCATCATTTTAATAATCGGGATATAAACATTATCTTTAAACAATTTTCGGAGATAACCAATCCCAACAAACTAATTCTGGTAACAGAAAAAGACGCAGTAAGACTGGCTCATATGAAGGATATGCCCGAAGAAATAAAAACTTCGCTCTATTACATTCCGATCGAAGTCAACTTTTTGCAGGATCAGCAACAAACCTTTAACTCTAAAATAATAGATTATGTTAGAAAAAATAAACCAAACAGCCGACTATCTAAAAGCGGCTACGACTTATAGACCTTTAGTGGGAATCATCCTGGGCTCAGGTTTGGGAGAATTGGTAAACCACATTACCGAACAGCAGGTGATCAGTTATGAAGAAATTCCTAACTTCCCTGTTTCAACAGTAGAAGGTCACAGCGGAAAGCTTATTTTTGGTAAACTTGGTGGTCGTGAGGTTGTGGCTATGCAAGGCCGTTTCCACTTCTACGAAGGATACGATATGAAAGAGTGTACTTTCCCTGTACGCGTGATGAAAGCAATCGGTATCAATACCTTGTTTGCATCGAACGCTGCTGGTGGTATGAACCCTGATTTTGTAGTAGGTGATGTTATGATCATCAATGACCATATCAATATGTTCCCGGAACACCCGTTACGTGGTAAAAACCACAAAGAACTGGGTACTCGTTTCCCGGACATGCACGATGCTTACAGCAAAGATCTTATCGCTAAAGCAAAAGAGATTGCTCAGGCGAAAGGTATCAAATTGCAAGAGGGAATCTACCTTGGTACACAGGGACCAACTTTTGAAACTCCTGCTGAATATCGTATGTTCTACCGTATGGGAGCTGACGCTGTAGGTATGAGTACTGTACCTGAAGTAATCGTTGCACGCCATGGTGGAATGGACGTATTTGCTCTTTCTGTGATTACGGATATGTGGTATGATGGAAAACCAGTAGAAGTTTCTCACGAGGAGGTACTTGAAGCAGCAAACAATGCTCAGCCAAAAATGACAGCGATCATGACGGCATTGATTGAGCAAATGTAATTGATATTACAATAAAACTATATTTAAAAAGCTATGTCAAAGAATTCTGAGGCATAGCTTTTTTTACAATTTGACCAGATATG
Source organism: Bacteroidales bacterium (assembly GCA_051654305.1). Lineage (GTDB taxonomy): Bacteria > Bacteroidota > Bacteroidia > Bacteroidales > UBA7332 > UBA7332. Next base: position 17,779 of record JBOFXU010000131.1, read on the forward strand.
GAAACAAACAGAACGGATATTGCATCGTTGGGCGAGTTTGGTCTGATCGACAGACTTGCCGGTAAGATTAAACTCAAAAATCACTCTTCAATTCTCGGTGTTGGAGATGATGCAGCAATTCTTGGATATAAAGACAAGGAGATCCTGGTAAGTACGGATTTGCTGCTGGAAGGTATTCACTTTGACCTGACCTATGTGCCGATGAAACACCTTGGGTATAAGGCAGCTGTGGTGAACTTCTCGGACATCTATGCGATGAACGGGACTCCGAAGCAGATTACCATCGGAATTGGTGTATCAAAACGCTTCAGCGTGGAAGATCTTGACGAGTTTTATGAAGGTGTTTCTCTCGCTTGCGAAAAATACGGAGTAGATATCGTCGGAGGGGATACGTCGGCATCAATCACCGGAATGACCATCAGCATTACCTGTATCGGAGAAGGTGAGAAAGAGAGTATCGTGCGCCGTAGCGGAGCTAAACCAAATCAACTGATCTGTGTCAGCGGTGATCTTGGAGCAGCCTATATGGGGCTTCAGTTACTGGAACGCGAGAAAGCCGTTTTCAACGGTGCAGCAGAGTTTAAACCTGCCTTTGAAGGCAAAGAGTACATTCTGGAAAGACAACTAAAACCGGAGGCTCGTAAAGATATCATCGAGCGTCTCGCAGAAAATGAAATCATCCCGACTTCGATGATTGATGTATCGGACGGACTCTCCTCTGAACTCATGCATATCTGCAAATGCAGCCAGGTTGGGTGCCGTATTTACGAAGATCGCATTCCGATCGACTATGTCACAGCAACGATGGCAGATGAGTTTAATATGAATCTGGTTACTGCTGCCCTTAACGGTGGCGAAGATTATGAACTCTTATTTACTGTGCCTATTGAGTTGCATGATCAGGTTTCAGCCATCGAAGGGGTTCGTATTATCGGTCATACTACTGAAAAAGATCTTGGTGCGGCACTGATCACTCGTGATGGCGTAGAAATTCCTTTAAAAGCTCAGGGCTGGGTCGCTCCGCTTTAAAAAGGATTACCCTTTATATATCAGCAGAATACTTCTTCGTCCATTTTTTTGGAAGAAGTATTCTGCTATTTTTTTTAGAAAAAGTGCTCCAAAATTTTGGAAGTAAAAAATAAACCCCTATCTTTGCAGTGCAATTGGGAAACAACCCTTGCATGAAGTTTGTCTCATTGTGTAATGGTAGCACAGCAGATTTTGGTTCTGTTAGTCTGGGTTCGAATCCTTGTGAGACAACTAAGAAAGCCGCTGAATCGCTTCCAGATTTGGTGGTTTTCGTCTTTTATAGAGATAGGATAAATGATTTCGGTCGTTTATCCTATTTTTTATTTTAGGCCAACGCCGACACTCCCGGTGTCAGACGTTCACTTTCAGAATATCTTGCCAGGAGGTCGTATAGCGTTTCGATAAGAAGGACTGATTCACCTGAAAAGGTGCAGCTCCCTGAGCCGCGAGGACAAGTGTATCGCGCCCGTTACGTTTATTGATCTGATCCCACGCTTTCATAAGACGATTGTGTTTTCCCCGGTCGATCTGATCAAACAAATTCCCCTGTACCTCGGTATTTCGGACAATCTCCCCCAGAATCACACCAGCTTTTTTATATCCGTAACCTTCTTTATACAGAGCACGAAGACTCTTTAATGCAAGCTTCACGATTTCGAGTGTACTATCCGTAGCTACATCAAATGTAACCAGTTTACTTTCGTAATGCATGGGCTGATCGGGCTTATGGCGGTTCGTAAGAATAAATATCGTTACCGAATGAGCTACACAATTCTGAGCTCTTAATTTACTCGAACACATGGAGGCAAAGCGGGCAATATGGCTTTTGAGCTCATTCAGCTCATACACCTCTTTCGGAAAAGAGCGCGAAGTGCAGATCTGCTTTTTGAGCGGAGCAATATGTTCAAGCTCGATACACGGTTCACCGTGCAGCTCTCTCCACGTACGAACTCCGACAATACCCATCTGTTTACGCACCCAGCTCTCGGGAGCTTCATGAAATTGCCAGGCTGTAAATATGCCAGCCTGATTCAACATCTTATTATAGCGTCGTCCAATCCCCCAGACATCCCCCACCGGGAAATTCCGAAGTACCTTTTCGATATCTTCAGGACGGTGCATGATACAGAATCCGTTGAGCTTCGGATATTTTTTGCAAAGCTTACTGGCAACCTTCGCCAATGTTTTCGTATGTGAAACTCCCAGACTTACCGGAAGGCCGATATGACGCTGAACCGTTGGGGGAATTCCCTCTCCGATAGAGCGAATCAGCTCCAGATCCATCCCCGAAAAGTCGAGAAATGCTTCATCAATGGAGTAAACCTCAATTCCGGGCACCTGATCCCGAAGAACCGACATCACCCGCGAAGACATATCTCCGTACAAAGGGAAATTGGCCGAAAAAACCTGAATATGATGGAGCTCTACCAGGGGCTTCACCTGATAATAGGGTTGCCCCATCTGCAAACCCAGTGCTTTCGACTCCTGACTGCGCGCAATAATACACCCATCGTTATTACTCAGAACAACCACAGGAACACCTTCTAAAGCCGGATTAAACACCCGCTCACAGCTTGCATAAAAATTATTACAATCACAAAGTCCAAACATACGCTACTCCTACATCTTTTTCACCAGATACCGTACAATTCCCCAGATCCGAAAATCATTCTCTGCGGTCACTTTTATCGGCTTGTATGACTCATTTGCCGGAATCAGCCAGCCAAAATCACCTTCGAGACGGAAACGCTTCAACGTAAACTCACCGTCCACAAAACAAACCGCCAGACAGCCGTCGTATGGTGTCACACTCTTATCAATAATAAGAAGATCGCCATCATCAACACCATCATCCACCATACTCACACCACTCACCCGGGCAAAAAATGTCGAAGCCGGATTGCGGATCAACTCCTTATTCAGATCGAGCGAAAGATCCGAAAAATCTTCGGCAGGAGAGGGAAATCCTGCCGAAACAGCCGATGAGGCCAGCGGCACAGGAAGTGGTTCGCCAATGGATAATTTACCGATATTGAGTCTTATGTTATCTGTTGAATTCATACGTGCTATACTTGTTGCTTACAAAGTTAAACGATGTGCCAGATTCCTGATAGCTTTACATAGTTAATAATTGGGTAACAGGAAATCCATGTATCTCTCCGGGACATATTCCTCTTTCAATAGAAAAGCGCCTGTCCCTCCCGGAAAGAGGGGCAAACGCTTAATTGCATTAAAATATCTTTTTATAGACGTGGCAGTAAGGTGTTGTTCCTTTATGCTCATAATATTGCTGATGATAATCCTCGGCTTTCCAGAAAGTCACCGCCGGACGAATCGTTGTTGCCACCTTATACCCTTTCTCTTCGAGAATGCGGATATATTTCTCTGCTGTTGCCTTTTGTTCCTCTCCCGTATAGAAAATAACCGACAAATACTGCGGACCAATATCCGGCCCCTGACCATTTGTCTGAGTAAAATCATGCGTTTCAAAGAAGTATTTCACCAGTTCATCGTATGAAACTTCGTCGGGATTGTAGTCAATCTCAGTAGTCTCAACATGACCTGTCATCTTTGTACACACCTCTTTATAAGTCGGATGATCGACATGACCGCCCATAAATCCGACAGCTGTATGTTTTACACCTTTGAGTTTACGAAAATAGTATTCCGTTCCCCAGAAGCAGCCCGAAGCAAACCAGGCTTTCGATAGATTCTTTTCCATTTTAATTGTAGGTTTAAGGGGTGTTCCCACAGGAACAAAAACCAAAGATATAGAATTTACGCAATGTCGGGTTTCTTTAGGCGTAAAACCTTCGTTTAAAAACACATGCCCCAGATGTCCTTTACAGTTGGCACATACTATCTCGGTACGCATTCCATCGCGATCAGGGATGCGGATAACTGCACCGGGAATCTCATCATCAAAGCTCGGCCAACCACAGTGAGATTCAAACTTATCCTTCGACAAATAGAGCGGAGCATTACACTGTTTGCAGACATACGTACCCGCTGCTTTATTCGAGGTATACTCTCCCGTATTAGGACGTTCAGTTCCCTTGTTCAGGATCACATATTTCTCTGCATCACTAAGTTTATTAAAGTTCATCGTGTTATTTTTATTGGTTTGAGCATTAAAATTACAGGAGACAAAGACGAGCAGCACCCATAGAATATGTTTCATAGCCGTATAAATTAGAGGTAATGAATCACCTGTTAGAACAATCCTCAGATCACACAGGTTTAGAAAAAAGCTGAAATTGCAGACAATATATGCCTGATACGGTAATATTTTGACAGTAACAAGCTGTTCTTTGTGTCATTCTTTTATCTTTGCGTAAATTAAAGCAAAGTGTATCTATAAATATAGCAATTGATGAGAGTAACAGATTTAATTCATTCCAGCAAAAAGACAGCATTCTCTTTTGAGGTATTGCCTCCTTTGAAAGGAAATGGTCTGGAAAAGGTTTTTCAGACGATCGATACGTTAAGAGAATTTGATCCGAAATATATCAATATCACCACACACCGCAGCGACGTTACCTACAAAACAATGGAGAACGGACTTTACCGTCAGGTTGTTGAACGTAAGCGTCCCGGGACTGTTGCTGTAGCTGCTGCTATTCAGAACAACTACAACATTCCGGCTGTACCCCACGTCATTTGCAGTGGTTTCAGCAAAAGCGAAATTGAATATATGCTGATCGATCTTAACTTTTTGGGAATTAAAGATCTTTTGTTACTCCGAGGAGATAAATCAAAAAATGAATCTGTATTCTCAAGCATCACCGACGGACACAAATACGCGGTTGAGCTTCAGGAGCAGGTGAACCGTTTTAATGAAGGTTATTTTCTCGATGGCTCAAAAATGGATATCATTGGAGCTCCTTTTACGTATGGAGTTGCCGGATATCCTGAAAAGCACGAAGAAGCGCCCAATCTGCACTCGGATATGAATTATCTGAAAGCAAAAGTAGATGCCGGTGCCGAGTATATTGTCACTCAGATGTTTTTTGATAATGCCCGCTTCTTCGATTTCGTAAATCGTTGTCGTGAAGCAGGAATTAACGTACCGATCATTCCGGGAATAAAACCGGTTACAAGCCTGAACCAGCTCTCTGTACTTCCTAAAATATTCCATGTGGATATTCCGGAGGAGTTTGTTTGCGAACTACGTAAATGCAAAACACCAGACGCAGTCAAACAAGTCGGTGTAGAGTGGGGGATTCAGCAAGCGAAAGAACTGATTGCCAACAATGTACCAAGCATCCACTTCTATACGCTAAACGCAACGCAAAGCGTAAAAAATATTGCAAAAGTGGTTTATTAAGGAAATCTTTTAGAGTAGAACGATATGTATTTTAATCAGGTTATTGGTCAGGAGGAACTAAAAGTCCGGTTGCGACACACAGTCGAAACCAGTCAGATCCCTCATGCTCTCATGCTTGCCGGAAACGAAGGTGTCGGAAAGTTTGCTTTAGCTCTTGCTTATGCCCGCTTCATTCATTGTACGAACCGAAGCGAAACAGAAGCCTGCGGCGAGTGCCGTTCGTGCAAAAAGTATGACCAGTTAGTACATCCCGATCTACATTTTGTTTTCCCTATTTACAAAAGTGCAACACTCAAAAAAGAGATTTGCGACGATTATCTGGCTCAGTTTCGTGAGTTTGTCCTCAAAACGACCTATTTCAACTACAATCAGTGGCTCTCGTTTATTGATTGTGAGAATGCTCAGGGGGCTATTTATACAAACGAAGCAAGTGAGATTCTCCGAAAACTGAATCTGAAAACTTTCGAGGCGGAATATAAAATCATGATCATCTGGCTTCCGGAAAAGATGCATGAAAACTGCGCGAATAAGATTCTTAAAATATTAGAGGAACCACCAGCCAAGACGCTTTTCCTGCTGATTACTGAATCTCCTGACCAGATTCTGCTTACGATTCAGTCCCGTACCCAACGGCTGAATGTACGTAATATCGAAGAGCAGGAACTCAAATCTGCGCTCGAGACTCGTTTCCTGCTTACCCCGAAAGATTCAACTGCCATCGCGCATTATGCAAACGGCAACTACCTGAAGGCGCTCGAATGTATCAGTCTGAGTGAAGAGAAGAAGCAATATCACCAGTATTTCGTAAGCTATATGCGTATGGCATACACGGTGGCAAATCTCTCTTCCAGGGATAACCCATCTCAGAAGTACGAAGCACTGAGCTCGCTCAAACAGATTTCGGAGGAGATAGCCGGATTGGGACGGGAACGACAAAAGCAATTTCTGCACTACTGCCAGCTCATCATTCGGGAGAACTATATTGCCAATCTGCAAACACCGGAACTCAATTATATGAATGCCGACGAAGCAGCTTTTGCATCGCGTTTCGCACCTTTCCTGAATGAACGGAATATTGAAGCTTTTTACGAAGAGTTTTCGCTGGCCGAAGTCCACATTGAGCAGAATGTAAATCCGAAAATGGTATTTTTTGATTTGGCCTTAAAATCAATCGTATTACTGAAAAAATGATACCTTTGCATAATACTCTAATATCTAACTATATATATAATAATGAGTTTTAAGTACATCAAGAAGGGTGGATGCTGCATGAATAAATGCGGATGCACTCAGAAACAAGATAATAAACTAAACACCTATGACTGGCTTTGCGACCTTCCGGAAGGAGTGCGTGACGAGGAATATGTAGAGGTTCAGTTTAAGAATACCCGAAAAGGGTACTTCCGCAATTCGAATAGCGTTAGTGTCGAAAAAGGCGACCTTGTAGCTGTTGAAGCTACTCCCGGACACGACGTGGGAACTGTATCACTTACTGGTCCGCTCGTATTGCTTCAGATGAAAAAAGTGGGTCTGAACCGCGACTCTGAACTGAAACGTCTGTATCGTAAAGTTCGTCCGGTGGACGTTGAAAAATACGAAGAGGCTAAATCCAGAGAACACGACACTATGTTGCGTGCCCGTAAGATCGCCGAAGATCTGGGACTGGATATGAAAATCGGAGATGTGGAATATCAGGGAGACTGCGGTAAAGCGATTTTCTACTACATCGCCGAAGGCCGTGTGGATTTCCGTCAGCTGATCAAAGTGCTGGCTGATGCTTTCAAAGTTCGTATCGAGATGAAACAGATCGGTGCACGACAGGAAGCTGGACGGATTGGTGGGATCGGTCCTTGTGGCCGCGAACTGTGCTGTGCAAGCTGGATGACCAGCTTCGCTTCTGTTGCTACAGGTGCTGCTCGTCATCAGGATATCTCACTGAATCCTCAGAAACTTGCCGGACAATGTGCTAAGCTGAAATGTTGTATCAACTACGAAGTAGATATCTACGTTGAAGCACAAAAGCAGTTACCATCACGCGAAGTTGCTTTGGAAACGAAAGATGGTGTGTACTATCACTTTAAGACCGATATCTTAAAACGTGAAATCGCATACTCTACCAGCCCTACGTTCCCGGCAAATCTCGTAACGATTCCGGCAAAACGTGCTTTCGAGATTATTGCTCTCAATAAAAGAGGAATCAGAGTCGATCAGCTACTGGAGAATGTGGAGAATGACGAACCTCAAAGAGAGTTCCAGGATGGTGTAGGCGACGATAGCCTTACTCGTTTTGACAAAAACAGACAAAAAAGAAATAAACGCAACCCGAAAAAAGCCAGCAATCAGTCACCGGCTGAAAACGGCGGGAATGCGAACAATAATAGCGGACAGGCTCAGAGTGGAAACAGCAGTCCGAAACCGCTAAGATTCCAACCGGCAAACAAACCGCAACAGAATCAGCAGGGGCAAGCTCCACAAAAGAACAACGATACACCGAAGGTTCAGGAGCAGCAGAAACCACAGCGGAATGACAACAATGCGCCTAACGCTCAGGCTCCACGCGAAAAAGGAGGGGACGAAAACGGAAATGCAAACAACCGCAATCAGAACCGCCGCCGAAATAATAACCGCAACCGTCCTCGTCCTAATGGCGAGCAAAAACAAGGAGGCGAACCGCGTGAAGGTGGAAATCCGCAAAACCAGCAGCCTAAACCGAAAAAAAACAATTCGAATGGAAATCAGTCAAATGACAACCGACCGAAAGAAAAGAAACAACAATAATACACGAAAGAGAATTCGGGGGGTGCTTTGCACCCTCTTCTCTTTTGTGCTCTTTTCGTGCCTCGAAAAGGATGCCTATTCTCAGTTTCATGCCATCAAAAACATGGAGTGGGGAACAAAAGACACTCTTACTTTTCAAAGCCAACTCACTGATACACTGAGAAATTATCTCATTGAACTGGAGATTCGCAAGGATGTAAAGTATCCTTACCGTGACCTGTGGCTTGAGATTGCCATACAGCAAGACTCTGTCATTCAGCGTTGCGATACCCTGCACCTGTTTCTCTCAGACAAACATGGGCGTCCTATGGGAACAGGGTTCGGAACACTCTATCAGCAAAGCGACACCCTCGGTCAGAATTTTATGCCGGACAACAGCCATCCGTACCTGATCAAAGTACGTCATCTGATGTCCGATGATTTCTTGTATGGAATATCCGATGTCGGAATTCGTATCTCGAAGAAATAATTAAAGCAGATACTCCTTAAACATTGTTTAAACGGTTGAATCATAGCTAAAAACAGAATATAATTGTGCGCAAATGCATTATCTTTGTTCCTGATTTTGAAAGTTTGTCGTAGATGACAGATTTAAAACAATGTAAATGAGCAAAAAAAAGATAAGAAGAGTAGAACTTCTGGCACCCGCGAAAAATGCCGAAATAGGTATGGAAGCTATTTTGCACGGTGCTGATGCGGTATATATCGGAGCTCCTAAATTCGGAGCCCGTGCTGCAGCTGGTAATTCGCTTGAAGAAATTGAAAAATTAACCGCATTCGCTTCCCAATACCGTGCACGCGTCTATGTGGCCGTTAACACCATATTGGAAGATAAAGACTTGAAAGATGCGGAAGAGATGATTTGGGATCTTTACCGAATCGGAGTCGATGCTATTATTGTCCAGGACATGGGCATCCTTTCTTTAAACCTGCCTCCAATTGAGTTGCATGCAAGCACTCAGACAGACAACCGAACTTTAGCCAAAGTAAAAGAGCTTGAAAATGCTGGCTTCTCTCAGATTGTCCTTGCACGTGAGCTTACAATGGAGCAGATTTCTGAAATTTGTCATTCTGTTAAAACACCGATTGAAGTTTTTGTACACGGCGCTTTGTGCGTAAGCTACAGTGGCCAGTGTTACATCAGTCAGGCTTTACATGGCCGTAGTGCCAACAGAGGTGCCTGTGCTCAGCTATGCCGACTGCCTTATGATCTTGTCGACGCTGATGGAAATACAATCGCCTACGATAAGCACCTGCTTTCCATGAAGGATATGAATCGGGCAGATCGTCTCGAAGAACTTCTGGATGCCGGAGCCACTTCTCTTAAAATCGAAGGCCGTCTTAAAGACATGTCCTACGTAAAGAATATTGTAGCCTACTACCGCAAGAAACTGGATGCCATTTTCGAAAGACGGAGTGATGAATTTGCTCCAGCCTCATCGGGTGTAACTCAGATTTCCTTTACTCCCAATCCTCAAAAAAGTTTTAGCCGTGGTTTTACGGACTATTTCGATATCAACGGAAAGACGCCTCACTACAATTTCGATACACCGAAATCATTGGGTGAAGCCGTTGGAAACATTAAGTTTGTAGAAAAAGGAAGCATTGTTGTTTCGGGAACTGTACCTCTCAACAATGGTGACGGATTCTGTTTTATCAACGATCGGGGGGAATTCTTCGGATTCCGCGCAAACCGCGTAGATGGAAACCGGATTTATCTCTCTCCCGAACTGAAATCCATCCCTTTTGCCAAAGGAGCTAAACTCTACCGCAATCTGGATCATGAGTTCGAAAAGATCCTTTCGAAAAAATCCTCAGAACGACGGATACCAGTATCCATCGAACTTAACGAGGTACCTTTCGGATTCTCCTTAGAGATACAAGATACTGATGGCGTTCGTGCCTCTCTGGTTATCGAAGAAGAGAAACAGATGGCTCAGAAGCCTCAGACCAAAAATATCATCGATCAGATGAGTAAACTTGGAAATACCATTTTCACAGCCGAAGCTGTAAAGGTGAACTTTGAAAATGACTATTTCATTCCTGCATCCAAGCTGGGAGAATGGCGCCGTCTGCTGATTGAGAAGTTACTTGAGGTTCGCCGGATGTCACACCCGTTGAAACTACGTAATTTAAGACAGATTCCGGTGATTACAGAAGACTCCGAAATCTCTCTGAAAGAACTGACCTATCTGGGGAATGTGGCAAACACTGCTGCTAAAAAGTTCTATACAGATCGTGGATTTACGAAAGTTGAACCAGCTTTTGAACTTGAGGCACAAGAAGATGTATCACTGATGTTTATGAAGCACTGCATCAAATATGCATTAGGATACTGCGCCAAAGTCAGTGGCAATAAGGGTAAACTGAAAGAGCCACTTTATTTAGTTAGTAAAAATAGTCGCTTACGTCTTGAATTTGACTGTAAGCAATGCGAAATGAGAATATACAAGGATAATGAAAAATAATAAAAATAAAAAGACAGGCAAAGAGCTTTGTTTTGAGGTTAGAGAAGAGATCGAACTACTACCTTTCCTGATGAAAATGCTTCATGGAAAGAGTCGTAACTCTGTAAAATCATTGCTTTCACACAAACAAGTACGTGTGAATAAAGCAGTAGTTTCTCAGTTTAACCTTGCTCTAAAACCAAAAGATTGGGTATTTATTGGTGAACCAACACACCGTAAACCAGTCGTAGCTGGTCTGAAAATCGTTTTTGAAGATAAAGATATTATCGTAATTGATAAAGAAGAGGGTATCTTATCCATCTCAACCGATAAGGAAAAAGTAAAAACGGCTTATCACTCTCTTTCGGCATACGTAAAAGCTGAGGATCCTCGTAACCGCATCTTTGTTCTTCACCGTCTGGACCGCGAAACATCAGGACTAATGATGTTTGCCAAATCACAGGCTGTACAGGAGAAAATGCAGAAAAACTGGGATAAAATGGTTACTGAACGTACCTACCTTGCTGTTGTAGAAGGTAAAGTTGAACACGAAGAGGATACAATCATCTCTTACTTGTGGGAAAACAAAAAGAGCATGAAAATGCACTCTTCCAAAGATCCGAATGAAGGTGAAAAAGCAATCACTCACTACCGCCGTATGAAGTGGAACGAAAGCTTCTCTCTTCTTCACGTAAAACTGGATACAGGTAAGAAAAACCAAATCCGTGTACACTTGGCTGACGTTGGTCACCCGATTGTAGGAGACTCAAAATACGGATCTAAAATCAAACCGATCGGACGTATGGGGCTTCATGCTTGTGAATTGGCATTTATTCATCCGACCACTGGTAAAGACATGTATTTCTCGACACCAGTTCCAAGAAAATTCTCACGTTTGTTCTAAAACAACAACGAGCTCAAATATAAGAGTGAGGTGCAATATTCAATTTGCATCTCACTCTTTTTTTTTTACGCGAGACGAATAATACGCTTGTAGCGCTAAACACCCACTGAATGCCTACTCTTATCCACCGATATTCGCGAAGCAAAGTCCCTGGATTCGGGTATCCCTGAAAATTTGCCTTACGCGCGTTATTTACTACTACTTCTTCTTATTTATTATATCTATTTTATGTTCGACAGGGGGTACTTCGCCCGGCATGTACTCCTCTTGTGTGTCCCAATCTTTTCCCAAGGATTTTAATCACAAACAAAAGACTGTATAGCAATCACTTAGTTAATTAAAAGACCGTTACCAGAACTCTTCTGAATTTCACCCCAGGGTACTCCGCCCGGATAGATGCATTTTTAAGAAACTTCAGCAGCAAACAATGATTTACTTCCAAAGCGACAAAGCTCCGCCAGAAGGAGCCGTCAAGCAGCCCTTTCGCTATGTAATAATCTCCCATAAATTTGTATTTAATCGTTTGTACTCACGCTTTACTCCTCCCGTTTAACCCTCATCCCCGAATGAAGGAGCAATCGGAATTTTCATTTGTATTAACCCAAAAGTTCAAACGTATCAAGTGGCCGGTTCATACGTTCGAAAATATATTTTCATTTAAATGAACGTTTGCGTTGATACGTATGAACGGGTACGTTGATTTAAATGAACTTTCCGAAGGATTCTATTCGTTTGTCAGATAACACAAATATACTACATGCCGACAGCGCCAGTGAGATAAACTGCAATGAACTGCAATCAACTGCAATAGAAACTTTTATTTAACTATTTAGTAGATTAATTTACACTCGCAGTAGATGGAAGTCATTGGAAAGGAAGATTTTATGGGATGGGGGATATCGTTCTTCTGGTCCATAGTATGCAGAATAAATGGGTAGTCCGGAGAATATTTAGCACTGCCATTACTTTTGGAACGAATCCGGCTCAGATGTAAAATGAAGATATAAAAAAAGCTCCTTCGAATTACTTCGAAGGAGCTTTAGGAGGTGGTCCCACTTGGGCTTGAACCAAGGACCCCCTGATTATGAGTCAGATGCTCTAACCAACTGAGCTATAGGACCGGCATATAAGGATTAGTACCTCATTGCGAATGCAATATTACAACATTTTTTTTAATGTACAAATAGTTTATATGGATTTTTTATCCT
>JBOFXU010000132.1:0-7522 GCA_051654305.1 Bacteroidales bacterium
ATTCATAAATCTGTCAACTAACTCTAGGAAACGACAGTTCAAACGTATCAACGTGCCGGTTCATACGTTTGAAAATATATTTTCATTTAAATGAACGTTTGCGTTGATACGTATGAACGTGCGCGTTCATTTAAATGAACTTTTGGAGAGATTTTAGACATTCGTCAGGCAATACAAATATACGAAACGGGGGCAGGGACAATGCGGACAACCGGGGTGTAATACATATATCAGATATGACACCAACAGCTTTTACTTGTTGATCCCGAATAGATCCATGAAAGAGATTGTTTGAAAAATGGGGAGGACATAAAAAAAGAAAAAGCGTCAGGGGAAGACGCTTTTCCAAGGGGGTGAACTCATACTATGTCCTATCACAGGTAAACATAAGTTCTCGAGAATCAAAAAAAGTTAGATTAATAGCTTATAGTAACTCTATTTTTTTTATCTTGTTTCGTGAAACTACAAGTAAACAGCCTGTTTTTTTATTACCAAGGCTACTTATGTAGATCCGATAATATAACACTGTCTGTTTCAAAATTGTTTAAGGATCTTGATATTTTTTTTATTCCTTCCATAGCTATGCAAACTTTTATTTGGGATAAAATATCTCTGAAGTAGCTAATAATAAACTTCTTACTCCTACGCAAAAATAATTATTATTTTGACAAAAACTAACATATTTCATAATTTTTCTTTTTAAAATAGTTTCAACCAAACTATTTAGCCCTTAGAAATTTTATGCGTGCAAAAAAAAAAGAGGTGAATCACCTCTCTTTTTTTTTACCATTGATTATAGTGTACTTTCGATTCATTCCACTTGTCTTTTGGCTTCGTATTTCCTTTCGGATAACCTACAGGAATAACACACAGAGACTGAATCGAATCGGGTAAACAGAGTTGATCTGCCACCACTTTCATCCGGTCTTCGTAAGGATAGGTAGTTGTCCAGACAGCTCCCAAGCCAAGAGATTGCGCCGTCAGGAGAATATTCTGAGTTGCCGCAGCACAATCCAGATACCAGTAAAACGATTGTTTCGTATTACCTAAGACAGCTATTGCTGCCGGTGCTTTCTCGAGCATCTTCGCATAAGGAAGTTTTGCTGAAAGAGAGTCAAGCGTCGCACGATCAGTAATAATAACAAATTCCCATGGACGAATATCTCTACCCGTAGGGGCTGCCATACCAGCTCTTACCATAGTCAGAAGATCTTCTGCAGACACAGGTTGTTCGGTAAAATTACGCACACTTGTTCTTGCTAAAATTGTCTCAAGAGTTTCGTTTGCCTCCATTGCAATTTGATTCTCCGACTGTTGCTGCTTTTTACAGGCAAATAGAGACAGTAGACAAAGACATAGGGCTCCCTTTAGTAGTATTCTCATCATTCAATATTATTAGTTATCGTCTGTTTTCAGGTAAAGCTGACACAATAATTTCTTTTGTCTGTACCATCAGAGCCGACAGCTCTTCCGGTGTAAGTCCCTGTGTCGGTATCGGCTCATGAATGGTCAGCTTCAGATGCCCCGGATTCAGGTTATAAGTACCACGTTTCATGGCTTCAAACGATCCTTCTATCGTTATGGGAACAATTGGCAAACCGAGATCAAATGCCATCTGAAATCCGCCACGCTTAAAACGCCCCGTTCTACCGGTCAGCGTGCGAGCCCCCTCAGGAAATATAACAATAGACATATTATGATTTAGCTGGCTCATGGCTTTTTCCATGGTTGCTGAAATTGATCTTGGATTTCGCTCGTCTAATAAGATATGACCGGCAATCTTACAAGCTCTGCCTACAAAAGGGAGACTTCCAAGTTCACTTTTCATAATCCATTTAAAATTATGATTGAGATAGCCATAAATTAAAAATATGTCAAATGCCCCCTGATGATTAGCAACAAAAACATACGACTGATTTTTATCTATGTTGCCCAAACGATGAACGCTTACTCCCTGGCAGGCAATAAAACAGCATGCCTTTGCCCAGATGCGCCCTGGATAATACCCCCAGATGCGGTCTCCGAATAACCATGACCCAATAATTGTAACCAGTGATGTGAGAATCGTAAGAAGAAGGAACACAGGAAGTATAGCAACCCATTGAAAAATTTTAAATAGAGTATGTTTCATTTTTTTTGATCAGGTTAAAGTATTAAACAGATAATTAGTGCTCAACAAAAATAGGACAAATTCATTTAGCAGAAAATAAAACATCAAAGATTTGTTATATCGGAAAAATATCTCTTTCTTTGCTCCAGATCCGAAAAATACTCTGTTGACTATTATTTGATTCAGATTCATTTGAATAACCGATTTTCAATTCTAGTACTATGAATATCTCTCGTATCTTTTATTTTTTATCTTATAATTTTTTTATTTATGAATATTTACATTGGTAACTTGAATTATCGTATTCAAGAATCTGATCTTAAATCAGCTCTAGAAGAGTATGGAGTTGTAGAATCTGTGAAAATCGTAATGGATCGTGAAACTGGTCGCTCAAGAGGTTTTGCTTTCGTTGAAATGCCAAACGATGACGAAGCAAGAACTGTTATCAGCCAACTTAACGGCGCTGATTTCGGTGGAAGAACAATGGTTATCAAAGAAGCTCGTCCGAGACAATAATATTTAAGAGGCTACTCCCAAAGAGTAGCCTCTTTTTTATTCAAATAAGGCACGAAGCACATCAAATGACTTTAGTACAATATGATTATTAAAATGATACTTCAAATACGTAAGCAAAGCATCTGTCAGCATATTTCGTTGCAGACGGTTCAGGCTAACATCGCTCATTTGACGAAAGGAAAAATTTGAAATATACACCAAAAGAGCTGTTTGCTCTTCATTTAAAAATGCACCGGACGAAGGTTTAACCGGTTCTACCTCCCCACTTTCTAAAACAAAGAATCCTTTTGCCTGATTATCCACCTTGGGTGACAACCCCAGATGAATCAGCAACTGATATAAAAAGATCAGATGGAAATTTGCAGTCCCTTCTTCACTCAGATCCAGAATCAATAAACTATTTTCCAGATAAGAATACAATCCGGGATTCGCTTCGTGTTCCTGAATAAAGCGAACAAGAACTTCCAGTAAAAACAAGCCCACTGCTGATTTTACCGGATGGTAAGTAAGTGATGTATATGTTTCCCCTGGCCGTGCCTCTTTTATTTTCTGCACACTCCGTCCCGGCCGCAAATCAATCTCCAGCTCCAGTATCGTCAGAGGCTGAAAAAGATTTCTTTTCAGCGTAGCTTTTTTACTTCGCGAGGCAGGAAGCGTAAAAGCCAGTTTACCATACTGTTCAGTATATATATGCACTATTGATCCTTTATCACTAAACTCAACAGTGTTTAGTACGATTCCTTTTGTTTTCTCAAACATTCATATTCGGTTTTACTTGCACAAAGATAAGAAGATATATCTTTGCACACATAATTCAATTCAGGTATAATATGGAAGAATTAACCCTTACTACGCCAAGCCTACTCTTTTCAGCGGTTTCGCTGATAATGCTGGCATACACAAACCGTTTTCTTGCTTATAGCCAGATTATTAGAAACCTTCAAGAGGATTTTCTTAAAACCCGTAATCCGGTAGCTAAAGCTCAAATTGACAATCTAAGAGAACGCCTCTATCTGACACGCTCTATGCAGGTGTTAGGTATTACCAGTTTGCTGCTTTGCGTGGCAAGCATGTTATTGATCTACATCCACTGGTACACCATTTCTATGTGGTTTTTCGGCATTGCCCTTCTATTTCTTATCGTTTCGCTTGCCTTGTCTATCAAAGAAATATTGATATCTGCAAAAGCTCTTGAGTTACATTTAGCCGATATTGAGACAAAAAAATAAACTTTTTTCTATTTTTGTGTTTTTAATGATAGCAAATCAATCTACAATAAGAGTTATATCATGAAGCAATTATTAGTTTTACTACAAATTATCCTTGTAGTTTCAGCGTGCTCGACCGTGCCATTAAGTGGTCGCAGACAACTTTCTCTGGTTTCGGACGAAGAAGTTTTAAGTCTGAGTAAACAATCCTTTAGTAGTTATATGGCTAAAGCAAGTCCATCAGGCAATCGGGTGAGTAATGAAATGGTGGATCGTGTTGGTCGCAAAATTGCAGGAGCAGTTGAGGCTTACCTTCGTTCATCGGGTCGGGCTGCAGAGATTAGCAACTATGCGTGGGAATTCCATTTAGTTGCCGACAAAACGCCTAATGCTTTTTGTATGCCAGGCGGTAAAATCGTAGTAAACGAGGGTATCCTGCCCATCACCAAAGATGAGAATGGTTTAGCCATTGTACTTGGTCATGAGATTGCGCACGCAGTTGCAAAACATGCCAACGAGCGCATGAGCCAGGAAACCCTGCTTCAGACAGGCAGTGCTGCACTGTCTTCTCTTTTAGCCAATAAATCTACAAAAACACAGGATATTGCCAAACAAATTTACGGATTAGGGGCAAATGTAGGGGTGATGCTTCCTTACTCGCGCAAACACGAGTACGAGGCTGATCGTCTGGGACTTATTTTCGCTGCTATGGCAGGGTATAATCCAGAACTTGCTATCGGTTTCTGGCAAAGAATGAGCGCTTTAGGCAACGGCAATGCAACGCTTGCCATCCTGAGCACACACCCAACGGACGATGCCCGGATTGAGTCACTTAGAAAAATTATTCCGGAAGCAAAACAGTATTATCATCCGAAATAATACGTCCGGAATACATCGATGTAAACACAACTAACAACAAGATGCAATAATGATCGACATTATTTATAAACGCTTTCAGGAGAATCCTCATATAACAACGGATTCACGCAACTGTCCTGAAGGTTCAATCTATGTAGCACTGAAAGGAGAACGATTCAATGGTAACGAGTTTGCAGCAAAAGCTCTTGATGCCGGTTCGGCCTATGCAATCATAGATGAAGAACAATACAACACGGGGGACTCAAGGCTGATTTTGGTAGACGACTGCCTGAAGACGCTGCAAACCCTTGCTCGTCATCACCGCAGGATGCTCAACAAGCCTGTGATTGCCATTACAGGTACAAACGGCAAGACAACCACAAAAGAGCTAACGGCTGCCGTCCTGTCTAAAAAGTACAATGTTCTCTTTACCAAAGGGAATCTGAATAATCATATCGGTGTACCGCTGACTCTACTCCAGATGACTCAGGAGCATGACATTGCCGTGATTGAAATGGGTGCAAACCATCCCGGAGAGATCAAAATGCTTTCTGAAATTGCTGAACCAAACTTTGGAATGATTACCAACATCGGCAAAGCACACCTCGAAGGATTCGGATCGTTTGAAGGTGTGATTAAGACGAAAGGGGAGCTCTATGACTATATCCGTCGGACTGGCGGAAAGATCTTTATTCATAACGAGAACTCCATCCTTCGCGACTTGTCTCATGGCATAGAATCCATTGTGTATGGCGAAGCGGAGAGACTTTACGTAAGCGGACGAATCACCGGAAATGATCCGTTCCTTTCCTTCTTATGGAAGCAGGTGACCTATACCGGGGAGGTACATTCTAAACTTATCGGGACCTACAATCTGGCAAATGCTCTGGCTGCAGTGGCTGTAGGATGTTTTTTCAATGTGGAGAAACGTGATATTTCTCAGGCGCTGAACGAATATGAGCCACAGAACAACCGATCACAGCTGAAAGATACTGCATTTAATCATGTGATTATTGATGCATACAACGCGAATCCGACAAGCATGAACGCTGCTTTGAGAAACTTCCACGACATGGCTGTCGAAAACAAAACACTCATTCTGGGGGACATGTTTGAGCTGGGAGAAACTACGCTCGTGGAGCACAAACAGATTGTGGATCTGATCTCTGCGCTGGATTTCAATAAGGTTATTCTGGCAGGAGAGATCTTCTCTCAAATCGAGTCTGAATTTACTACATTAGCTGACACAAACAGCTTACTCGAATACCTGAAGGAGAATCCGGTCCGCGACAGTTATATATTAATTAAGGGCTCACGCGGTATGGCACTTGAGAAATGTATCGAACATCTTTAACAAACAAGAAAAGACGGCTCAAAAGGCCGTCTTTTCTTGTCTATAACTTGTAACGCACAGTAAATTGAAATGCTCTTCCGGGAGCATTTATCCCCGAAGCAAAAGTACGATATTCCGTATCGAGCAGATTTAGAACAGAACAATCGACATACAGGTCTTTAAGTGCTTCATACGAAACCCTTGCGTTGAGTGTAAACCAAGCAGGAAGACCTTTGCCGGCAACCCCCTTCACAGTAGCATAGCGAATATTATCTTCTCCTTCGAGGTTATAATACTTTATATCTTTTCGTCCATTAAACAAGGTAAAAAACTCGAAACGACTTAATGGCTTCCGCCTTAGATACCTATATTTCACACTTATTTTACCAAACAATGGAGAGATGTGATCAAGTGGAGTCTTCTCTTCCTTCGTATACGCCATTCCACGGGTATAACTGACTGAAGCATCGGTCGAAAGACGATCCATATTGTGCTGAAGAGAGAGACTAACTCCATAGATCTGCCCTTTTCGCGCATTTGCGTTATGAAGGACCTGACTTTGCACTCCGTCATACATCATGGAATCTTTACCCGCAAAAAGAGTAGGTTCAACAATAATTGCATCCCAAAGCCAGGTATAATATACAGAAGCGTCAAATCTCAATTGATCTGATATCTTTTGTTTATAACTCAGATCTGCCGAAAGAGTCTGCTCCGGCCGTAAATTCTGATTAGGAACAATCACACTTCCTGGTTGCGAATCAAAAACCTTTCCGACATCATCCACATTAGGCACACGAAAGCCTGTAGATACATTTAACGCAAGAGAATGATCTTCTTTAAACATTTTCACCAGACTTGAACTTAGACTATAAGTAAAATTATTTTGTCGGATCCAGTCGAAAGGAAACGGAAAGAATGATTTATCAACGATGGAAGAATGAAGAAATGATCCCCCGACACGCAATCCGTTAAACCAGTGAAGTCCGTTTGAAGTAACGGGGCAGCGGTGCATAAGGAATGCATCTACCGAGTGCATTGTATTGTCTCCATCGGGATAACGTGTATCCAGAGGTTCTCTTTGACCGGAATTCTTTACGGTTTTATACGCGGATGAATTTAGCCAGTTCAGATTCATATCTATGCCGAAACGAAGCTGATGCTTTGCAATGTTTTTCTCTGCATCGAGTGTAGCAGAAAATATATTCACTTTTTCGAACCGGCTTCCGAGATAATCACTCTTATACTTTCGGTTGTGCCTGCTTTCTTGCACATTCTGATATGCGAGTTGCAATGATACCCGGTCAAGATGAAACAGAGCAGTATGATCCATGCGGTAAGCTCCAAGCCAACGGGTTTGTGGTCCATAGTACCATTCTGCAAATTTAAGATCTTCTCCAGAACGGTCTGTCAGCCGATCGTAACGGTTCACATCAGTTGATGTTGAAAACTGAAAGTTAAGAGTTTGCTTTATCTCATCTGAAGGACGATAAAGAA
>JBOFXU010000133.1:0-4711 GCA_051654305.1 Bacteroidales bacterium
TAATGCAAAACTACGGTATCGAGGGAACAGTGAGAGCGTCCTTCTCTTTCTATAATACGAAAGAAGAAATCGATCTGTTCGTGAAAGCTGTAGAGCGCGTTAGCAATATGTTTTAAACATGTTTTCAACCATAAATAAACGGTTTGTCGATGTTATTTTGCCATTACCCATGACAAAATACTTCACCTATTCTTTCCCTACGGAACTTACTCCCTATCCACAAATTGGATCGAGGGTGATCGTCCCGTTCGGAAGGAATAAAACCTATACAGGCATTGTTGTAGAGGTACACGACCGAAAACCCGAAGAGTATGATGCAAAAGACATCCTCTCGGTGTGTGATGATTTTCCGATACTTAGACCTTCACAGATTAAATTCTGGGAATGGATTTCGGATTATTACTTGTGTCCGATCGGAGACGTCTACAAAGCAGCTCTGCCTGCTGCACTAAAAAATGAAGAGGAAGAAAAAGGCGGATATACACCCAAACAGGAAGAGTATGTTCGCCTCTCTTTTAGCCGTAAAGACGAGGCCCGACTGAGAAAAGTGTACGAGGAGTTGGGAAGATCGCCCAAACAGCTTCATGTAGTCATGAGTTACATCGCTCTTTCTCAGTTTATGATCCAGGATACTCCCTCTGAAGTCTCCAGGAAGATGCTTTACGAAAAAGCTGAAATCAATGCTGCAAACCTTAAACCCCTTGTGGATAAAGGGATCTTTGAGATCTATAAAAAGGAAGTCAGTCGGCTTACTCCTTACCGTAAGGCAATACAAGATTCGTACAATCTGAATGATGCCCAGACCAAGGCCTATGATGAGATATTAACGTCCTTCCGGAACAAAGATGTCACCCTCTTATTCGGAGTTACAGGTAGTGGTAAAACGGAGATCTATATCCGCCTGATTGAAGAGACTCTGGCAAAGGGGAAGCAGGTGCTCTATCTCGTACCCGAAATTGCCCTGACAACACAACTTACCGAACGCCTTCAACGTGTTTTTGGAAAACGTCTTGGAATATACCACTCTAAGTTTTCCGGAAATGAGCGCACCGAAGTGTGGATCAACCTCCTCAAGGAGCAGGGAATAGATATTATTCTGGGAGTTCGCTCATCCATATTCCTGCCTTTTAAAGAGTTAGGCCTTATCATTGTGGACGAAGAGCACGAAACGACGTATAAACAGTATGATCCCGCGCCGCGTTACCATGCACGCAATGCAGCAATTATACTGGCAATGCAGCACAAGTCAAAAGTTCTTCTTGGAACGGCTACTCCGGCATTTGAAACGTATATGAATGCTCTGACGGGAAAGTTTGGTTTCGTGGAACTACTAACACGCCATGAAGGGATTGAACTTCCCGAGATATTACCAGTCGACATTAAAGAGCTGCGTAGAAAGAAACGGATGAAAACGAGCTTTTCACCCATGCTTATCGATGCTGTGAACGGAGCACTGGAAAGAAAGGAACAGGTTATTTTATTTCAGAACCGCCGAGGCTTTGCGCCTTTGGTGGAATGTACCTTGTGTGCACATGTACCAAAGTGTAAATATTGCGATGTAAGTCTCACATACCACAAAGGGCTAAACCAGCTTACGTGTCACTATTGCGGATACACACAACCGGTGACCCGTATCTGCCCGGCTTGCGGGCATCACTCTCTCGAAACTTTAGGCTACGGAACCGAAAGAATCGAAGACGAAGTGAAGGAGATATTTCCCGACGTAAAAGTCGAACGTATGGATATGGACACGACCCGCTCCAAAAAAGCCTACCAGGAGATTATAGAGCGGTTTGTCACCGGAGAAACTCAGATTCTGATCGGAACTCAGATGGTTTCGAAAGGGCTGGATTTTGAAAATGTGAGTGTCGTGGGTATATTAAATGCCGACACGCTGATGAATTTTCCCGACTTCAGATCCTACGAGCGCGCCTATCAACTGATGGCTCAGGTGAGTGGCAGAGCAGGTAGAAAGAACAAGCGGGGACTGGTAATTCTGCAAACCTCAGATCCGAAACACCCGGTAGTGAAGGAGGTTATTGCCAACAACTACAAGGAAATGTTTTCCCAACAGATGGAAGAACGGAGATTATTCAAATATCCCCCATTCTATCGACTGATCTATATCTATCTTAAACACAAAGATGGAATACTGCTGGAGAAACTCTCGGGAGAAATGGCTATTCGTTTGCGCAACCAGTTCGGAGATCGTGTTTTAGGACCTGATAATCCTCCTGTGGCACGGATTCAGAATCTTTATATAAAGAAAATTGTGTTAAAGATTGAAACATCAATTTCTCCAGCAAAAGTCAAAGAACTGCTTCACAGCGTTCGTTTACAGATGTTAGAGGACGATCGTTTTAAGTCTCTAATTGTTTATTATGATGTAGATCCACTTTGAGAGTAAGCAAGTTGAGATAAATATAATTACCTTTGTCGTAACTTATTGCAAATAAAGAATTAGAATGAAACTAAAACATCTGTCTGAAGTTGCGAGTAACTTCGCGAAGAAATACCAGGATAAGACCGCCTATTGTCACCGCAATGATGAAACCGGTCAATGGCTTCCGACTTCTTTCCGTGAATTTTCGGAGAAAGTAAAAAAAGCGGCTCAGGCTCTTGCTGCCATAGGCATTAAAGAGCAAGATCGCGTAGGGATATTCTCTCAGAATATGCCTGAAATCATTGTAAGTAATTTTGCTATTTACTGCAACCGTGCGATCGATATTCCATTATATGCCACCAGTTCTATAGCTCAGGTTAATTATATTGTGAACCATGCTGAGATCACCACACTTTTCGTGGGTGAACAGCAACAATACGATACGGCATGGGAAGTTCTACAGGAAGGAAATCAGCTGAAACGGCTGATTATCTACGATCGTTCTGTCATTTTTAACGATGATGATCAGACATCGGTCTATTTCGATGAATTTTTGAAACTTAGCGAAGATAAACTATTTAGTGATATCGTTGAGAAACGTATGGAGTCTGCCTCTATTGATGATATAGCATCTATCCTTTATACTTCGGGAACAACCGGAGAACCAAAAGGAGTAATGCTTCACCATTCAAACTTTGCAGAAATTTTCCGTATTCATGATATTCGTCTGACCAACCTCACGGATAATGACCGTTCGATGTGCTTTCTGCCATTGACTCATATCTTTGAGAAAACATGGTCGTACTATATGATGTACAAGGGTATTCCTTCGTATATCAACCTGCGTCCGGTGGACATTCAGAAAACGATAAAAGAGGTACGTCCAACGCTTATGTGCAGCGTTCCGCGTTTCTGGGAAAAAGTGTACACAGGGGTACAGGAAAAGATCAACACAAGCACTGGTATTGCCCGCAAACTGTTGATTCATGCTGTTGAAATCGGTAAGAAAAGAAATATTGAATACGCACGTCTGGATAAGAAAGTGCCATTCTTACTTGAGATGCGTTACAAATTCTATGAAAGAACGCTTTTCAAAAAGGTAAAGACAGTAATCGGT
The DNA here is from genome assembly GCA_051654305.1 of Bacteroidales bacterium. Taxonomy (GTDB): domain Bacteria; phylum Bacteroidota; class Bacteroidia; order Bacteroidales; family UBA7332; genus UBA7332. The sequence continues at coordinate 3,501 of JBOFXU010000133.1, forward strand.
ATCGAAAACGGAAACTTCTTCCCTACTTCGGGAGCACCGCTTTCTGATGAGATCAATGAGTTTCTTCATGCCATCGGTATTAATATCTGCTACGGCTACGGAATGACCGAAACAACAGCTACAGTTTCCTGCTTTACTGAAAGTGGATATACATTCGGATCAGTTGGGAAGCTTATGCCGGAGATTGAAGTTCGCATCGGAGCAGACAATGAAATTCAGCTTCGTGGGAAAACAATGATGAAAGGATACTATAAGCGTCCGGAAGAAACTGCTGCCACATTTACAGAGGACGGATTCCTTCGTACCGGTGATGCTGGTAAAGTGGAAGGCGATACCCTCTATATGACAGAACGGATCAAAGATCTTTTCAAAACGGCGAACGGAAAATACATTGCTCCACAAGCGCTTGAAACGAAACTTTGTGATGACAAATACATCGAGATGGTTGCTATCGTTGCCGATAGACGTAAGTTTGTGAGTGCTATTATTGTTCCGGCATACGATATGCTGAAACAATATGCTACCGAAAAGGGAATCACCTATTCTACTATGGAAGAACTGGTTAATAACCCCGATGTACTGGCACTTTACAAATCTCACATTTATGAGAAACTGAAAGCATTTGCCCCTTACGAACAGGTAAAACGTTTTACCTTACTTGCAAAACCATTTAGCATGGAATCGGGCGAGCTGACAAATACACTCAAAGTGAAACGTCGTGTAGTGTATGAGCGTCATGCAGATGAGATCGAAGCAATGTACAAAGACTAATTTATTTAATCTGATTATATATGATAACGACAGACCAACTACAAAGTGTAGTGGAGCGCAAGGATGCGTTGAGGAGGTATCTTTGACATTGATGGCAAAACCATTCAATTAGAAGAAGAAGAGTTAAGAACACACGCTCCTGAATTCTGGGAAAATGCGAAAGAAGCAGAGATCCAGATGCGCAAAGTAAAAGAGTTAAAAGGATGGGTAAACGGATTTGCTAATGTAGATGCAGCCGTAGAAGAACTTGTTCTTTCGTTTGACTTTTTGAAAGAGGAGCTTATTACTGAAGAGGAATTAGACCTGATCTATGCTCAGGCAGTAGAAAAGGTAGAAGCGTTTGAGCTTAAAAATATGCTTCGCCAGGAAGAGGACCACTTGGGTGCAGTATTGAAAATCAATGCAGGTGCCGGAGGTACAGAAAGTCAGGACTGGGCTTC
>JBOFXU010000134.1:0-3784 GCA_051654305.1 Bacteroidales bacterium
GGAAATGAAGGAGAAGAAAGACCGTGTGGACGATGCTTTGAGCGCTACGCGTGCTGCCATCGAAGAGGGTACAGTTCCGGGTGGAGGTACGGCGTATATCCGTGCGATCGCTACGTTGGCTGACCTGAAAGGGGAGAACGAAGACGAAACGACCGGGGTGGAGATCATCCGTCGTGCGATCGAAGAGCCTTTACGTCAGATTGCTGCCAATGCGGGTGTAGAAGGTGCGGTAATCGTTCAGAAAGTGAGTGAGGGTACTGGTGCTTTCGGATACAATGCTCGTACGGGTGAGTATCAGGATCTGGTTGCTGCAGGGGTAATTGACCCGGCGAAAGTAACGCGTGTGGCACTGGAGAATGCAGCTTCGATTGCAGGTATGTTCCTGACTACGGAGTGTGTGATTGTAGAGAAGAAAGAGGAGGGTGCTCCTGCTGCTCCAATGGCTCCGGGTATGGGAGGCATGGGCGGTATGATGTAATCCGGCTCCTAAGCTATAAAAAAAGAGGGAAGAGTACCGTAATGGTCTCTTCCCTCTTTTTCGTACCCCGGCCGGGAATCGAACCCGGATCTACGGTTTAGGAAACCGCTATTCTATCCATTGAACTACCAGGGCAATTGTGGAATTGCAGTTGCAAAGATATAAAAAAAGTAATTTTCGGAAATTATTTTACTGAAAATGTTAAAACAAAAAAATCACCGCCGGGGCTTCCGACGGTGATTTTTCGTTTTATGTTATTTGCCGATGGCTTCCATGCCTTTGAGAATGGCTTCTTCGTTGAGCGGAAGCAGGCGGTGGTGGCGTTCGGGAAGTGTCTTTTTCAATCCTTTCATGACGCTTTCGAGCGATACAATCGGACAAACCTTGAGGTATCCGCCGAGGATGATCATGTTGAATACCTTCTTCATATCGGCTTGTGAGGCAATGTCCATGGCATCGAGACGGTAGACCTGAATGTCGGTGCGCGTCGTCGGTTTGTTGATGCCATAACCGTCGTAGATGAGAATCCCGCCGGGTTTCACTTTGCTTTCGAATTTGTCCATCGAAGGCTGGTTGAGAATAATGGCGGTGTCGTATTGATTGAGTACGGGCGAGCTGATGCGCTCGTCGCTGACAATCACTGTGACGTTTGCCGTTCCCCCGCGTTGTTCGGGACCGTAAGAGGGCATCCAGCTTACCTCTTTGTTTTCCATCAGGGCAGAATAGGCGAGGATTTTACCCATGGAGAGTACTCCCTGGCCTCCGAATCCTGCAATAACTATTTCTTGTGTCATCGTTTACAATCTTAAGGTTTATCTGTCTTTAATATCGCCCAACGGGAAGGCCGGGAACATGTTCTCTTCCATCCATTTGTTGGACTGATCCGGGGTCATTTTCCAGCCGGAGCTGCAGGTAGATACGATCTCTACGAGCGAAGTTCCTTTGTTGGCCATGGAGTTTTCGAAGGCTTTGCGAATCGCTTTCTTTGCACGTTTCACGGCAGGAGTGGTGTGTACACTCTGGCGGGTCACGTAGCAGGTGCCGTCGAGAATAGCCACCATGTCGGAGATCTTGATCGGAGCTCCGGTTACCTGTACATCGCGTCCGTCGGGACAGGTAGCAGACTTCATTCCCGGAAGGGTAGTCGGTGCCATTTGTCCGCCGGTCATTCCGTAGATGGCATTATTGATAAAGATAATGGCAATGTTCTCGCCGCGGTTGCAGGCGTGAATGGTTTCGGCTGTTCCGATGGCTGCCAAATCGCCGTCACCCTGGTAGGTAAAGACCATTTTGGACGGATTCAGACGTTTTACTGCCGAGGCAAGTGCAGGAGCACGGCCATGGGCAGCTTCCTGCCAGTCCACATCAATATAGCGGTAGATAAATACACCACATCCTACGGGTGCAATACCAATAGTATCGTTTTCGAGTCCCATCTCCTCGATGACTTCAGCGACCAGTTTGTGAACCACGCCGTGGCTACAGCCGGGGCAGTAGTGCATCTGGTTTTCGTTCAGCAGATGCGAAGGTTGATACACGAGGTTTTCGGGACGAATCATTTCTTCGGGTTTCATTTTCAGTTGAAATTTGAGACAGTTGCGGGCAACTGTCGGTTTACATAAAGAATTTCATGAAATAGTGCATTCCTCTGACGGCCAGTGCCGATCCTCCGCAATAGAGAAACAGGGTACGGTCGGGGGAGAGGAAATAGACAAGAACGGCTGCCAGCGTAAGTGCATAAAAAAGAATCAGCAGCACGACTGAGATTTTTTTCTGTTCCATAAGCTTATCCGATCACTTTTTCTTTTAACGCTGCAACTACCTCTTCCGGGGATGGGATCATGCCGCCGGTGCGTCCGTAGTGTTCTACCGCTACGACTCCGTTGACTGCAAGACGTACGTCTTCGACCATCTGACCGGCATTCATCTCTACGGTTAGCATGCCTTTGACCTGCGTTGCCAGTTGGGCAATGCGCTGGCTCGGGAAAGGCCACAGAGTCACGGGACGAAGGAGTCCGACACGGATGCCTTCGGCACGAGCTTGTTCAATGGCTTTCTGGCAGATGCGCGCCGAGGATCCGAAGGCTACGAACAGGTATTCGGCATCTTCGGTGTAAAGCTCTTCGAAGCGTACCTCGTGGGCTTCTATCTCTTTGTATTTCGCCTGAAAACGAATGTTGTTTTGTTCCATCGCTGCGGGATCGAGTTCGAGCGAAGTGATGATGCGTGGTTCGCCTCCTTTGGGTTTACCCATGGTACCCCAGGGTGCGATTTCGGCAATCTGCTCGTCGGTCCAGCGTGGTGTCACGGGAGGGAGGATTACTTTCTCCATCATCTGTCCGATGATACCGTCGGTAAGGATCATGGCCGGATTGCGGTATTTAAACGCCAGTTCGAACGCCAGACCTACGAAGTCGGCCATCTCCTGTACGGATGACGGTGCAAGGGTGATCAGGCGGTAGTCGCCGTGTCCTCCTCCTTTGACCGTCTGGAAATAGTCTGCCTGACTCGGCTGAATGGTTCCAAGTCCCGGTCCGCCACGCATAACGTTGACGATCAGACATGGAAGTTCGGCGCCTGCGAGGTAGGAGATACCCTCCTGTTTGAGACTGATGCCCGGCGATGAAGAAGAGGTCATGGCTTTTTTACCACAACCGGCACCTCCGTAGACCATATTGATGGCAGCTACTTCGCTTTCGGCCTGAAGTACAACCATACCGGTGGTATTCCAGGGACGTTCTTCCATAAGCGTTTCGAGTATCTCTGACTGAGGAGTAATCGGGTATCCGAAATAACCATCTACGCCATAACGAATGGCTGCATGGGCAATGGCTTCATTGCCTTTCATTAATCTTACTTCTTCCATGTTACTCCTCGTTTTTTACTTTATATACTGTAATACAACCATCCGGGCAAACAAATCCGCAGCTTGCGCAGCCGATACAGTTGTCCGGGTTTTCCATATAGGCGTAATGATATCCTTTATCATTCACCTCCCTTTTTTGCAGTGCCAGTACCTGTGTGGGGCAAGCGACAACACAGAGGTTGCAGCCTTTACACCGTTGCACATTTACGACTACGGTTCCTTTGAATTTTGCCATAATTTTACGATGCTAATTGAGTAATGTCAGAAACAGGCATGAATGGTGCGGAGCGTGCTCCACGGGAGTGCCTCTCATGACGTTGGTCCGTCAAGCGACGGGCCGGAACGGATGACCGGCTGGAAAAGATTCAATACTGTTTCTTACATGTAAGGTTAACCGAAAAAATAATTAATCGATAAAGGGGTGCGGAGTTTCTCCGGAG
>JBOFXU010000135.1:0-1963 GCA_051654305.1 Bacteroidales bacterium
CAGAAATATTTTTGTAGCTTTAGTAAAAGCTTTCGAAGATGGACTTTATAAAGTAAAATATATTGAATTTGAGAGTTATACTCACCTCGATGTTGAAAATATGTCGAATGAGAGAAAAATTGATTTTTTCAATGGTCACTGGGAAGAAAACCCGGATCACTCTCCTATTAACAGTCCAGACGATGTTGATAAATTTGTAGCAAAATACATGCTGCTGTATGAAAACGGTCAAGTAACAATGACTACTCTGCATTAGTCAATCACAGAATTAATAATAGAAAAAAGAGGCTGTCTAACATTTGGTGTTAGACAGCCTCTTTTTTTGGGGCGCAACAATAGGCTTCATCGTCTATTGTTTGTCAGCGAGTAAAACAACTCGAGATTGCTGGCATAGTATTTCCCAGTGGGTGTTGCCATTAGATCGGGATCCGGCACAATGCCACATCTCTCTAAATCGAGTCGATCAGCATCAAAGCACGTATCGATAGTGATGTCGCCAACCCTATGTGCGGTGGTGTGGAGTTCACAAGCAGTTTTGAGCTGCATGAACTCTTCATCTGTCAACTCTCTTAATAGTGAGTTTCTTAGACTTTCGACAAACTGAGCAGCACGGGGTCCGTGTTCGATGTCGCAACAATCGTCGATTCGGCAGGAGTCGTGAAAATAGGCAAACAATCTGACGACGCACGGATTGACTCCTCCTTGCTGGAGTAATGCGCCATTGCGTTCGACACATTTCCAATGATAGATCCCGTGTAACTCGCCCAGGGTCCAATCTTTGGAAACCAATTCAATCACTTTGTCCAGATCCACTTTCATAGGTGTGGCAGCCTTGTTATTCGATACAGATTCGTTTTTCATTGGGGGTATTGTATTTAGTTTTTAACCGAAACCGAATGGTTGCCATTCGTCGATTACAGGGGGTACTTTACACGAAAACAACAAAGGCTTTACATCTGAAGATCAGACATAAAACCTTTGCTTTATCTATTTGTATGAAATTCGGATTAGTCTTCCAAAAGAATATCCAGAATCTGAACCGCAGCTCTTGCTACTGAAGTACCAGGGCCGAAGATAGCCGCCACACCCGATTGGTATAGGAAATCGTAGTCCTGAGCCGGGATAACCCCACCAGCGATTACGATAATATCCTCACGACCCAGCTTTTTAAGCTCTTCGATTACCTGAGGAACCAATGTTTTGTGACCTGCTGCCAACGATGATACACCTAAAACGTGAACATCATTTTCGACTGCCTGACGAGCAGCTTCTGCCGGAGTTTGGAACAAAGGTCCCATATCAACGTCGAAACCACAGTCTGCATAACCTGTTGCAACAACTTTAGCCCCACGGTCGTGACCGTCCTGACCCATTTTTGCAATCATGATACGAGGCTGACGACCCTCTTCTTTTGCGAATTTCTCAGCCAACTCACACGCACGCATAAAGTCAGCATCTTTCTTAGTTTCTGATGAATACACGCCTGAAATAGTTCTGATAATTGCTTTATAACGACCTGCGATTTTTTCGCAAGCAAAAGAGATCTCACCTAAAGTAGCACGAACGCGCGCAGCTTCAACAGCCAATGCAAGCAAGTTGCCTTCGCCTGTTTCTACTGATTTTGTAATCGCTTCAAGAGCAGCAGCAACTGCAGCCTCATCGCGATTTGCTTTCAATGTTTCAAGACGCTCGATCTGTTGTTTACGAACGGCTGTGTTGTCTACTTCAAGAATATCAATCGGAGCCTCTTTTTCAAGACGGTATTTATTTACCCCAACAATCGTTTGGTTGCCAGAGTCGATACGAGCCTGAGTACGAGCTGCAGCTTCTTCGATACGAAGTTTCGGAAGACCTGTTTCGATTGCTTTCGCCATACCGCCCAAGTTTTCAACTTCCTGGATAAGCGCCCATGCTTTGTGTGCCAACTCGTGAGTCAACGCCTCTACGTAGTAAGAACCTGCCC
>JBOFXU010000136.1:0-3371 GCA_051654305.1 Bacteroidales bacterium
TACGTTGTCGACGACTCCACCTATGCCGTTCGCCGTGTAGTCATGCGGGTACTCAACGAGCAGAACCTCAATTTTGTAGACAATCTCATTATTATGCAGGATTATAGCATCCGGCAGGGGGACTACTGGTTGCTGGCAAAAGATGATATAAGTATCGAAGTAGCGCTCCTCAAAGCCTTTTCTCGTCGGATTAGCTACTATTCCGGCTACCGCTTGAATGCGCTTTCTCCCGAAGAATTTAATCAGCGCCCTCATCTGGCCTACACCAAAGAGGCATGGAATCAGCCCGACGACTACTGGAAAGAGGTGCGTCCCATCCAGGGAAACAGCAAGGAACATAATGTGAAGGCGCATTTCGCCCAAATGCTCGATGAAGGGAAGAGTTCTGTTCCGGGTTATCTGGGTATGAGTCTGCTTAACGATGGATTCGATCTCGGGAAGTTTGAAATCGGACCGATTTTCTCCATGGTTTCCCAAAATGATATCGAGGGCTATCGCCTGCGTCTGGGCGGGACTACCACACTAAAGTTTAGTCCCAAACTCTTCCTCGAAGGCTATGGCGCTTACGGCACCAGGGATCACATGTGGAAATACTTCGCTCAAGCCGAATACTGCTTCAGCCCGAGGGGCGATTACCCCACCGAGTTCCCCGTGCACTCGCTCGCGCTCAGCATCAAAAACGACGTGAGCTTCCCCGGGCAAGATCTCGTTTCGGTCAATAAAGACAATGTATTCTACTCGTTTCGTCGTTTCCCGATCCAGAAAATGTATCTGGTCAAAAATATCGGGTTGCGCTATCTGCGTGAATACCAGACCGGACTCTCTTATAAGTTCAGTCTCAATGTTTTTGAAGAGACACCCATAGGGCAGCTCCGCTTTGAGCAGCTTCAGCCCGACGGCACCCTGCGTCAGATCAAATCTCTGGCCTCCACCGAGCTGGGCGTTTCGTTGCGCTATGCCCCACAGGAGAGCTTCGTGCAAAGACGATACAAACGTTATCACCTTTCGCGCAACAGCCCGGTGCTCACCCTGTCCCATCGGATGGGCTTGCAGGGAATCTTCGGCTCCGATTATTTCTCCAATCTTTCCGAGTTTTCCATCTTCCGGCGCTTCCGGGCATCCGCCTACGGCTATGCCGATCTGATGATCAAAGGAGGCAAACAGTGGAACAAAGTCCCGTTTCCCTCGCTGATCATACCTCAGGCGAATCCCTCTTACGTCCATGTCAAAGAGACGTTTGATCTGATGAATGTCATGGAGTTTATCTCCGATCAGTATATCTCGTGGGATTTTGAATACAATGCCAATGGCTTGCTGTTCAATCTGCTACCCTTAAACCGCTATCTGAAACTGCGAGAGGTAGTCACCTTCAGCGGCTATATGGGTTCGCTCAGCGATAAGAACAATCCTGCCCTGACCTCCGGCACCTTCCTTTTCCCTACCGATGAGGACGGCAATCCCGTGAGTTTCGACATGAAGAGCCGCCCCTACATGGAGGTCGGAGTGGGCATCGACAATCTCTTCCGCTTTTTTCGGATTGATTACATCTGGAGGCTAACCTATCGCGATCATCCCGGAGTCAATACCTCCGGAATCCGTATCGGGCTTAACCTGAAGTTCTGACCCCGAAACAATCTTTTTCTTTAACCCTTTTCTAATGATGCGGGATGTATAGATATTTCCTTTATTTTTTATATATTTGCGCTCAATTGATATAAGTACATTATTATTAGATGAAGAATATACGTAACTTTTGTATTATTGCTCACATCGACCACGGAAAGAGTACGCTGGCAGACCGTTTATTGGAGTTTACCAAAACGGTAGAGGGGAAAGCCCTTCAAGCTCAGGTGCTTGATAATATGGATTTGGAGCGAGAAAGAGGTATTACCATCAAGAGTCATGCGATTCAGATGGACTATGTTTATAACGGTGAGAAGTATTGTCTGAACCTTATTGACACTCCCGGTCACGTTGACTTTTCCTACGAAGTATCCCGTTCAATCGCTGCCTGCGAGGGTGCGCTTTTGATCGTCGATGCGGCTCAGGGTATTCAGGCTCAGACTATTTCGAATCTTTATATGGCTATCGAACACGATCTTGAAATTATTCCGATCGTAAACAAAGTCGATTTGCCAAGCGCCATGCCCGAAGAGGTAGAAGATCAGATCATCGAACTTCTGGGTTGCCAGCGCGAGGAGATTATTCGTGCCAGTGGGAAAACAGGTATTGGTGTAGAAGCCATTCTTTCAGCCATTATCGAACGCGTTCCATCGCCGAAAGGAGATCCCGAAGCACCCCTTCAGGCTCTTATCTTCGACTCTGTATTCAACCCTTTCCGCGGAATCATTGCCTACTTCAAAATCCTTAACGGTACGATCCGTAAAGGCGATTTAGTGAAGTTCGTAGCTACCGGTAAAGAGTACGATGCAGACGAAGTTGGTATTCTTCGCTTAGATATGGAATCTCGTAAGGAAGTAGGTTGTGGAGATGTAGGATATATTATCTCCGGAATCAAAACCTCCAAAGAGGTAAAAGTAGGGGATACCATCACTCATACAGCCCGTCCTTGCGAAAAAGGAATCGACGGGTTCGAAGAGGTGAAACCGATGGTCTTCGCCGGTCTTTATCCGATTGACAGTGAAGATTTCGAAGATTTACGTGCGTCGCTCGAAAAACTTCAGCTCAACGATGCCTCTCTGACTTTCCAGCCAGAGTCATCAGCCGCTTTAGGGTTTGGGTTCCGTTGCGGATTCCTTGGATTGCTTCACATGGAGATCATCCAGGAACGTCTCGATCGTGAGTTCGATATGGATGTAATCACGACCGTTCCCAACGTATCCTACAATGTTTACGACCGCAAGGGAGAGATGACAGAGGTACACAATCCTTCGGGATTGCCAGATCCGACGCTCATCGAATCCATCGAAGAACCATATATCCGTGCTTCAGTTATCACCACTACCAACTACATCGGGCCAATCATGTCCCTTTGTCTGGGTAAACGTGGAGAGCTCATCAAGCAGGAGTACATTTCAGGCGATCGTGTCGAAATCATCTACGATATTCCGTTAGGAGAGATCGTAATCGACTTCTACGACAGACTGAAAAGTATCTCGAAGGGATATGCATCCTTCGACTATCATATCCACGACTTCCGTCCGTCGAAGCTCATCAAACTCGATGTCCTTCTTAACGGCGAATCCGTAGATGCCCTTTCGACCCTTACTCACGTGGACAATGCCGTGACTCTTGGTCGTCGTATGTGTGAAAAACTCAAAGAGCTGATCCCGCGTCAGCAGTTCGATATTGCCATTCAGGCAGCCATCGGATCTAAGATCATTGCCCGCGAAACCATCAAAGCTGTACGT
>JBOFXU010000137.1:0-8789 GCA_051654305.1 Bacteroidales bacterium
ATCCTTTTTCGCGGTTCGGGAAGACCTCTTGCTCCAGGATTTCGCGTACCCAATGGTCCGATAACTGATCCTTATCATTTTTGATATGCGTAGGCGTAAGCGATGAGTTTTTTCTGGTAAATATACCATCGACATAAAACCAGTTAAACAGACTTCGGTTTTTACCAAAGTAGTCAACTCCTCCATTGCTTTGTTTGTCTGCCCAAAGCGGATCAATCAGTTCCAGAGGGGTACTGGCTAAAAACCACGAATAAGGATTCTTGAGGTCAGTGGTAATTTTTGCAGCTTCAAAATCATCAATATAGGCATGTCCCTGCTTGGAAAGCTCTTTCGGATGTCCGGGCAAGAGTTGCGCAAATTCAGTATTCAATGTGATATTTGAAGGAGCCGTTGCATTCACAAAGGGTACCTTGTCAATCATGTTGGTCAGCCATTGCGATTCGGTGCGATACTGCATATTCAGTCCCCAGATCGTATTACTGATGGATTCACTTCCCATGTTTACCTTCTGCGTCATTGGTTTTTCGCTGAGGTGAATCACGGTCGCTCCCAGATTAAAATTGTCGTTAAAGGAATAGACAGCATCCAGTCCCAACAGGGTCTTACGCTGCATGCTAAACATCGACTGGTTTTCAAGAGATACGCTTATTGGTGTACCTGCGTCGATCAGACTCTGGTTGAGAATAGTCACTACCCCCATCATATAATCGACCGAGTAGTCGGTATTTTCTTTCAGCTCTTTACCTCCGGCAGTTACTTTGACAGATCCTCTTGGTACATTTGCTGCATTGAGTCGGATTTCAGCACTGTTCGTAGCGCGGTATTCTCCTTTGATCCGGTATTTATTTTTCTCTGCAATCTGAGCTGCTTCAATTCGGGTTGAATCATAAAGCTCCTGAAAGACAAACTTATCGGCAAGGGCATCATTCCCTATCTTAGCTCTTAGGTGTGAGCCAAAAGGTTGAACAACAGGGAATATCAGACGACCGCTTGAAGACTGCATCGTAAATCCTTCTACGAAATCAAAGAAACCATCGGGACGAGGTTCCTGGCGGGAATCCAACCGGTCGAGGTTCATGACACTCAGTAAGGTTTGATTCTTAGTTTGTCCTTCGGGCAAGTAGTTTAGATACAATCCCGTTGTATCGCTCTGATACTGGATTTCCAGACGGAAACGATCCTTCTCAATCTGCATAGCATTCAGAGAGTAGATATTTTTCATCATCAGTCTCCACATCGGTAGATTGGGGGTAAGCCCCGAGGAACGTAGTAATTTCAGATAAAGAGACTGGGTCCCCGTTGTATTATCCGTTGAGAACTCACCCACTTGGTAGGTTTTGCCTTCAAAAGTGTACTCGAAAGCAACAGCCAGAATTTCATCGGACTGCAACGATGATTTAAGCGAGATATACCCCAACTGTTTGTTCAGCGTAAATTCAGAGGGATCGAGGCGACGGGCACTTTCAATTTTATCATAGTCTCGCCCACCATAAATACCAAAGGCCTCGAGAGGTTCCAGGGTTGGATTTACAAGGCTGATATTACGTATGGCATTGTATTTGGTCGTAATTTCTCCGTAGAGTGTATTCGCGTCGTTTTGAGGAATTGTGTTGGGAGTCAGAGCTTTCCAGAAAGGATTTCCAATTACCTGAGATTCTCCAAGGTCCATGAAAGCCACCACATTACGCGCCTGGTCAAAGTAACCACGCGTATTTGTAACCCAAACTTCCACTTTGTTGATGATAAATCCCGAAGAGATATAGGGCAGTTTACTCATGGATTTATCGTAGGTGTCATGAAAGTGCTGAGCTAAGAAATAGTGTCTGTTCTCATCGTAATTTTCGATGGTTAGCTCGAATGGAGTCGTCTGAACACCCCCTTGTGTATTGATTACTTTCGTTTCCGACTCTTGTTGTGCTACAACTCCGGTCAGTTTAAGTTTGCCGAACTGCATACCAGCCTTCACACCGAAGAGGGATTGTGTTCCACGAATAAGGTTTCCGGAAGAAGTCATACTTACATTTCCAGCTTCGAGGTGTTTGATGATTTCGTCCTCTTTCCCCTGGTAAGCGAGTTTTATCTTCTGCGCATCAAAGTCAAATGTAGCATTTGTATTGTAGTTCATGTTGAAATCCATCTTGTCGCCCACCTTGGCATTCATGTTGAGCTGGATTTCCTGATTGAAGTCAAGAGATGTTCTTTTCCGGGCTTTTTCGGAGAGTTGCGGATTCTTCATATCATTGGTCTGTAATCCGATAGAGAGCTCCGCAAATCCCTGTGTTTTAATCTGTACACCTCCCGGACCAAATATTTTTTCAGCCGGACCAAGGCTAAAGCGCATATCAAATGGATCGAATGATTTACGCGGAGCCTCTTCCGGATTGATAGCATTCTTCTGACGGAAGTACGATTGCATGGAACGGTTCATGTCGTAGGACATGTATTCGTCATTAGTAAGATTGAACGCAGTACCTAATTCAATATCTCCGAGCATTGTCCGGAAGACGTAGGATTGAAGTCTGGCGTCATATTCGATGACCGTCCGCAGATTCTCGGGATTTTTCAGGTCAACGGGTAAACTGAGGGAAGCCTCTGTCTGATCTTTCGGAACAGTTTTACTGACCTGATATTTGGGAAGAATAGAATCCTTTTTACTTACTTTTTCGGGGGTCCTGTTCTGAAGAAGAAATTCAGTATTGCTCTCCGGAGTAGGGGTGTAAAAAGCATATCCTACTCCAAAAGCCATGAAGCAGAATACACAAAATAAAACGAGCAAGAATCTATAACGTCTTCCCAAAGCAGTATGATTATAACATTTTCAGTGCAGCCTTAATAATCTCTTCTACCGAAGCAGACGGGTTCGCCGCCAGAATTTTATTCACAGCTTTTTCTGATTGAGCTTTCACAAAACCAAGCATCACCAAAGCAGAGATAGCTTCGCCCTGTACCTGAGAATTTTGAGGCATGTCCACTAATAACGTAGAATCGGTCGTTTTTATTTTATCTTTTAAATCGACACAGATACGTTCGGCTGTTTTCTGGCCTACCCCTTTTACTTTTTTCAATGCCGCACTATTGCCCGAAGCTATGGCTCCACCTACTTCAGAGACACTCATAGACGAGAGAATCATGCGTCCGATCGATGCACCCACACCAGATACACTTGTCAGCAGAAGAAACATCTCACGTTCCTGTCTCTCGGCAAATCCATAAAGCAAGTGCGCATCTTCGCGAATTACTTCGTGAACAAAAAGTTTTATCTCTTTTTTTGTCTGAATGGCAGCATACGTGTTAAGCGTAATATGTAACATATATCCTAACCCATTGCAATCTATTACGGCATAAGTTGGTGTGGCTTCAGCCAATTTACCACTCACATATTCAATCATATAAATCTTTCTTTGTAGTTAATTCAACCCCACTTGTAATGCGCTCGCATGTATGGCGCACAAATGATTTCAAAGATACAATTTTCGTGGGGATTAAAGTCCTTTAACGATAAAAAAAGCAGACGGCAAAAACGAATTGTCTCTGCCGTCTGCATGTGTAATTCTGGATCCGATGATCCTATTTTATTGTTTTGTTGATCAGAAACTCAACCAATTTACGGATCAGCTGGTCCCGCTCAGCATCTGTTTTTACTGTTTCGATCGGGAATCCCAGTACAACACTGCGGTAATCTTTTCCGTAGTATCCTACCGCAGCACTTATATTGGTGTCTTCGTACCTCATAAAGGTAAAGGATTGATCTTTTGAGGGTTCTATCCCGTCAGGATGCTCGGCAGCATAGCTCTGTTCGTTCGGTGTATTGTGAAACGAGAAACTATTTTGTCCGAACTTGTACGGAGATGCCACAAAACGCGCTTGTCCCTGAGAGGAAGCATGGTTTGAGCGCCATTTGAATTTCAGTACATCCTCTGCAAATTTTCTTCGCTCCGGATCATCTGTGACACCCTCCCAAAGATCAGTTCCCACAAACGAACCACTGATCAGCAGTTTTCCACCTGATTTCGCATAAGCTGTGATGGCTTTTTGTATCGGTGTGTCAAACACAATAAATTCGGGCATTACAGCACCTCGTCCGAGTATCGTTTCTCGCTCTTTACCCAGGATAAAATCTAAGATTGCGTATTTCTTTGGCGAGATATTTCTGGTTTGAAATGCTTCATCGCTCATCGATACATACGAAAAGCCCAGTTTCTCAAAGGATCTGCCATGTAATGCCGGGTAGTCAAATGTATTTCCGGCAATGACTTTTCCGGCGCAGTCGTTGTATGAGCCCCCGAATCCCGGATTATCGTCATCTACCCAAGGTTTTGAACGGCGATATTCATACTGTTTACCAATGTAATCAATGCTGCGTTTGTCCGGAACACCAAAATCGATCAGGTCTGAGAATCCACCCATAGTAGAATCCGGTGTGGCAAAGCTTCCCGGAGCCGAAATACGGTTAAATCCGTTGACAATCAATACGGTTCCTTTGGAGTGAGGCGCCTGATAGATGCTCAATATCTCTGAGCAGAAGCTAACTCCCCCTTTATTTACAGCGGCAACCTTGAAGCTATATCGTTCACCTGTTTCAACAGGCAGAACTACATGGTTGTGTTCGACGATTGTTCCATTGTCAAATGCGCCATTACCTTTACGCTTATAAACAACATATCTTTCGGGTTCAGCTGTAGGTTCAGATATGTCCGTAGTAGGCTCCCACGAAAGTTTTACTTTTTGTGGGGAGGTGAATTCCGCTGCAAAGCTATGAACCGGAAGAGGTTGAACATGGTAGCCTCTGTTGTGCTGGTTTGCGACAAACTTAAGCATACCTTTGTATATCGCCCGACTGACCACAAACCTGAATCGGGGATCCAGTCCATAACGCATATCGGCAAAGTTTTGGTGCGATAGGAGCTCCAGGAGCATGGTCGGTACTTCCGGTATTCGAGCTTCTGCGTAAGACTTATCCCACATGGCACGACGGGTAAACTTTGGTTCAAAGTTCATACGAATATCTTCTATAACTTCACTCTGGATGAGATCTGTGAGATCCCGCGAAGCCATACGCGATTTTCCGTTGGAAAACTTCCCATTGTTGAATTTAGAGTAATAAATACCCAGTGTACCTACAGTGGAGTCAGAGGGGAGGGTCCCAGCATCTGAATGGAAGGCAAAAGCGAGATCTACCGGGATATTTAATCCGGCAGAATCCGGCAGTAGGGCAGATCCACCAGCAAGGTAGTTTACCCATCCCCCGCGGGAAGAATAATCATCGATATAATCATTCGTTCCCAATTTAGGGGAATATACCTCGAAGGGTACACCAGCCCACTGCATCCAGTAGCGGGCACCTTCAGTGAAACGGGGTTTACCGCTTATTTCAGGTTCCTGATTAAATGAGAGAGCGATGGATTTATTGTTTGTTTGCTTCTCAGAGCTTTTTGCATTCGGGGTACTTCCTCCTTGTGAGGATCTTGCAATATTCCCCATACCTCCACCAAACTTGACTGCATCGGCTGTAATTACAGTGTTTTTTTCTTTTGATCGGTTCGTTAGTTTCACCCAGGCATGATCTGTTCGACCTTTTTCGAATACAAATGTTCCCAGATAGATCCATGTTCCTCCGCCCATTCTCTGATTTACCAGAAAACGGGTCTCACCTCCGGCATGGTGAACCGTATATTCTGCATCCGTCGCACTTTTTGGGAGTGACTGATAGGAGATATACACGGCGTATTCTCCTTTTTCCGGAATCTCGGGCATCCAGATCGCTTGCGAGGCATCTTCTTTTTTCAGAACTGTCGGGATAACTCTGTATCCGCCCATTTCAAAGGGATTTTCGCCATCTGTGTAGGTTGCTTTTTTATGGGCAAAACCTTGCCCGGGTCCGCTTTCCCATGCGAATCGGCCTACTTGTTCGTTGTAAAAGGATTCATTTGTAGACTGATCTTCATCCACAATCACTTCATTCCGGTTCCAGTCTCTTTCGCGGGGCAACAATGTTACTGCTCCTGCATTTTCGAGCATCGGAACTAAGTACGGAAGAACAAAGCTTTGGGTGAAAAGATCCTCTACTGTCTGGAATAATTTCGCGCGTTGCCATCCCCATCGGCTTTGCCCTTTGTCGAAGTAAAGTCCGTGACTTTGCCAGAGGGCAATATGGTTTCCGTTTAATCCTTCAGATATTTTGTAGGGGGTAGAGGCCCTGCGTACCAGTGCCGGAAGTACTGGCATTTCGGGAGCCTGACGAGACTTGTCCTTGATGCGGACTTTGCGCAGTGCATTAGGAATATAATAACCAATATCTCGTCCGTCGCATAAAAACTTCAGGTTGAAAGACTTTAACTCACCCGGCAAAAGCGCACGGGTTTTCATCTGTAGCGTATCAATGAGTTCTTTTCTGATGGGTGTATTCGAAAAAGAGGGAGAGAGGGTAAATGTGATCTCTTTTGTATTCTTACTTACGCGGTATGACTCTACTTTTCCTTTTCCTGACATAGGGTATTGTTTCATGATGTCATTCAGGACTGAGTCCAGATTGCCTCTCCAGGGTTCACTCGTTTTTTTCTGAGCCGGGAGACCCGAAGCCAAAGCCAAAGCGAGTAGTAGTATGTATTTTCTCATTTATGGATTTATTTCTAAGTTCAACAGCAGGAGTCTTTGCTTAAAAAGGCTCCTGCTGTTGTAGTTCAATAAGTTATGATTGTGTAGTAGTATTCGGGTTCTTTTTTCGAATAATCCGAAGAATCGTTCTGTAGAGTAGTGCACTGATCACAACACTAACCCCAACCATCCATAGCTCGGGTGGTTCTGAAGGATTCAGGACCGAGTCAAGCGGAAGTCCTTCTTTCGTATAATAGTAGTACATCGAAACTCCGTAGATGTTGTTTACTGCATGAGCCACAACCGGGAGTAAGAGCGATTTAGAGTTTACCACCATGATACCAAAGAATACTCCCATAAATGCACGGGCGAAAAATCCGTAGAACTGAAAGTGGATTATACTGAAAAGGATCCCGATCACGATAGCTGCCAGATAAGGTTTCTTACTCGCATCTGTGAGTATCCGTTGCAGTGTTCCGCGAAAGAAAAACTCTTCGCCAATAGCTGTAAGTACTCCGATGATGAGCACATTCACTATAAATGTACCTAAGGACTCAGTCGCCAGAAGCAGATTCATGGTCTCATTCATTTCTCCTTCCATACGGTTGACCCACACTAATGTGCGCTCAGGCAGAGTCTTAACCAGCATTGTGTTCCAGTAAACCAGCCATGACATTAATGGTTGTATGGTGATTGCCAAAAGAGCGACATAAAAAAGCTTATCCACTCTCACGGGATTCTCCAGATAGAGAAAATTCTTCCAGTTATCCGAAAATAAATAAGCAGCTGTAACTGCCGGAAAAAGAAATATACCTACTAACGAAAGTACTTGTGAAAGTTTTAGAAAGGTTCCTTGTTCTATCCCTTGCGTCTGTAATCCAATCATGATCAATGTGGCGGATAATGCTCCGAAAAAGGCAAATCCAACCAACAGAAGAACTTTACTGAATAACGAAATATTTTTTAGTTTTCCCTGTCTCATATGTACGATGTTTATAGGATTAGATCTTCTATACTACGTTTCGGAACATGGTGAACGCCATCAGCGCTACGCCAATATTTGATGTCGTCATCGCAGATATTCTCGAGTATAATTTCTTCGGTAGGTTTGCCCAACGCAATGACATAGAGGATCTCATATTTTTCGTCTATTTTAAGTGCCTCGCGTATCTCATTCTTCTTGAAAGCACCGATAATACATCCTCCCAGTCCCATTTCAACTGCTCCCAAGAGCATGGCTTGAATTGCTAAACCATCGTCGCAAAAAATACGATCCGAAAGGGAGCTATCTCTCGTGACAATCATGTATGCTGTCGGACGCTCGTCTTCTGCAGGACCTTCCCAGTCTTTGAGGTATCCGGCCCATGCCAGATGTGGGAAAACTTGATTGCACTCCTGACGCGTGTACACCAGTCGATAGCGCAGTGGTTGCATGTTTCGTGCCGAAGGAGCAAGTCGGGCAATATTCACTAACTGGATTAGTTCATTTTTATAGATGTCATAGGTTGCATCGAAGCGTCTGTAGCTTCTGCATTTCCGCATCATCTCAAGTATATTCATAGATTTATAAGTATTTCTCTGTTTTATCTTTCCGTCCACAAACCTAAATAAAAGTGTAGAGGTAGGCAATAATGTGTTCGTTTAAAGTATTGTTTTTCTGCTTTTATAGATATATAACCTTATTGGGCTCTGTTTTGTTCCTGAGAACGCTTTTACTTAACGATTGCAATCATTGCCTCCGGGGTGTTTTTTCAATACTTGTCTTACGCGCGTTATTTACTACTACTTCTTCTTATTTAGTATATTTATTTTATGTTCGTCAGGGGGTACTTCGCCGGGAGTACACTCTGCTGTTTTTCTAACTCATTTTCAGGGGAGTTGCTTCGGTGTTTATTGCTTTGATCTACAGTTGTTTGTATCGGTGTATGATTTCTATTTACGTACTATAAAACAACGTCGACCGGTACTACGCACTGAGAAACGGACTTTTAAGATCAAAATATATCAGATCAATCTGTATTTTCATTTCCGAAGAGGCAAGGCTCCGCCGGAATGAGCCGTCGTGCAGCTCTTTCGCCATTTTTTTATCCACCATAACTTTTATATTTCATTGTTTATACTCACGCCTTACTTCTTGCGATTGTCCCTTCCTCCCGGAAAGAAGGAGCAATCGCAATTTTCGTTCGTATTAACCC
>JBOFXU010000138.1:0-5095 GCA_051654305.1 Bacteroidales bacterium
TGTACAGTATTCCCAGATTACAATGTTTCGGGAGAGGACTTCACAGTACCTACAACTCAGCAAAACTCAAGCTGGACATTTGTAGATCAGGGAGCAGATACTTATATTCAATTCCCTGCGAAAACGATCCTGGGATATGTACCAAATGATGGAGCATGGAATACTCCGAAATTCAAAGTAGTTTCGTTAACTGAAACTGAATTGAGAATCGTAGTAGACAACGGTGAGATTGCATGGCAGTACTATTTTGTTAAAGAAGTGGCTGATGGACCGGTAGAATATAATCCGGATTCAGAAAACAACCTTTGGAAAAAATGTACATTTACAAACTCTTTCTTCTATGCACCGGGATGGTCTCAGATTGCTGATCCTACGATCAAAACAGAAGGAAACGCGTATACGATCAGTTTGCCTGAGGCAACTTCAGAACAATGGCAGGCACAGGTAATGTTCTTAACAGATATAACTACCAGTGATGCAATTAACTATGATTTCTGTGCGACATTAAATTCCAATAAAGATCTTGGAAAAGTAACAGTGAAACTTGTAAAAGACGGAGATGATGATATATTCTACTTCGCAGAGATGATTTCACTCAAAGCTTACGAGGATAAACTTGTTTCATTCTCGAACATGAAAGGTCTGAATATGGAAAAAGTAAAACTTGTGCTTGATTTCGGTGGAAATCCAGCAGGAACTGAAGCTACGATCAGCAAAATTGTATTGAAAGATACAACGAAAGAGTAGTCACTCGGAGCCTTAAAATACAAATCTATCAGGCATCATTTCTTTTTAAGAATGATCAATAACCAGAAAAGGCATATTTAACCATATGCCTTTTCTATCTCTAACAATTTATGAAACAAATGAATCTATTCTTAACAGCTATATTGGCTGTTTCATCCATGGCTTGTGGTGGAAGTGATACTCCGGCAACTCCGGCAGATGTGATGATCACGGTTTCACCAACTGCATTAACTATACCGTCTAAAGGAGACACCACCCAGGTGTTGGTAAAGGCCAACCGCGAGTGGAGTGCTTTCAGTGATCAGGACTGGATTACGTGTACACCTACGTCAAGCGTGAATCGTGAAGAAACGATCGAAGTAAGGGTGACTGAAAATACTTCCACAAAAGCACGAACAGGAAATCTTACTGTGAAGTCAGGTGCGAAAAGGGAGACAATCACGGTTTCTCAGGATCCTAAGGTGATTAATGCAGATCATTCTCCATATGTGCCTTCTGGTTATTCACTGGTTTGGACGGATGAATTTAACAGCGGAACGAGACCAAATACTCAGCTTTGGAGCTACGAAATAGGAAATCATGGCTGGGGAAATAATGAGCTTCAGAATTATATTGCCGGATCTGTAGATGGTCAGGATCTTGCTACGGTTTCAGATGGTATTTTCAAGATTACTGCAAAAAAAATAAATGGTACGGTTTACTCTATTCGTATCAATACTCAGGAAAGCTGGACGTACGGTTATTTTGAGGCACGATTGAAGCTACCTAAAGGAAAAGGTACATGGCCAGCTTTCTGGATGCTTCCGAAAAGTAGTACAGCATGGCCTGATGGTGGTGAGATTGATATTCTTGAAGAGGTAGGTTACCGTCCAAACTGGGTATCGTCAGCGATTCATACAAAATCATATAATCATATGATTAACACAGAAAAAACTTCGGAGAAATTCGTAGCAACGGCTCAGGATGAATTCCATGTGTATGCACTGCAATGGACAAAAGATTACATCAGAACATATGTGGATGGTGTGTTGCTTTTCACGTTCCAGAATGATGGAAAGAACAATAAAGACACATGGCCGTTTAACAATCCTTTTTATCTGAAGCTAAATCTTGCCTGGGGTGGCAACTGGGGTGGCGCTGAGGGTGTAGACGAATCATCTCTTCCGGCTGAATACGAGATCGATTATGTACGTGTTTATCAATCAGAAAACTAATTATAATGATATTAAAAAGATCAATTATTGCTTTTAGTACGCTCTTCTGTCTTTTCTCGTGCACTGAGAAAAGTGCAAATCCAGAAGATGCTTTTATCAATGACCTGATTTCGAAAATGACTATTGAAGAGAAAATTGGTCAGCTGAATCAGGTTTCTTGGGGCAACTGGAATGAGATGGCCCGAAAAGGAGAGATTGGATCAGTACTGAATATTCTGAGTGTTCGTGAAATCAACGAAATGCAAAAGAGTGCAGTTGAAGAATCGCGCCTGGGTATCCCGGTTCTGGTTAGTCGTGATGTAATTCACGGATACCGCACGATTCTCCCGATTCCATTGGGACAAGCGGCAAGTTTTAATCCGGAGGTTGTAAAACAGGGAGCACGTGTAGCGGCTATTGAGGCTTCAGCTGCAGGGATTCGCTGGACATTTGCTCCGATGGTAGATATTAGCCGTGATGCAAGATGGGGTCGTATGGCTGAAAGTTGCGGGGAAGATCCGTATCTGACTTCAGTGATGGGTGTTGCTATGGTTGAAGGATTTCAGGCAGATAGTCTGAATGATCCTACTTCGATGGCTGCCTGTGTAAAACACTTTGTAGGTTACGGTGCTGCAGAAGGAGGGAAAGATTATAACTCGACTAAGATTACCGAAAATGAACTTCGTAATGTTTACCTTCAACCGTTTCATGCAGCTTGTAAAGCTGGAGCGGCAACGTATATGACAGCCTTCAACGACAATGATGGTATTCCATGTACAGGAAATAAGTTCGTTCTTCGTGATGTTCTTCGCGGAGAGTGGGGATTCGATGGCTTTGTAGTTTCGGACTGGGCTTCAGTAGCAGAGATGGTTACTCATGGATTTGCAGCTGATACAAAAGAAGCTGCAATGAAAGCATTCAATGCTGGTGTGAATATGGAGATGGTAAGTGGTACTTATGTTCAACACCTGAAAGAGCTTCTAAACGAAGGAAAAGTGAAAGAGTCTGATATTGATTCAGCAGTTCGTGATATTCTTCGTATCAAATACAGATTAGGTCTATTCACTAATCCTTATGTAGATACGACTATTAATGTAGCTTATGACGAGCGTCACCTTGCTGTTGCTCAAAAAGCGGCAGAAGAGAGTGTTATCTTGCTGAAAAATGAAAAACAGACACTTCCGTTAGACGAGAATAAAATCAAAACGTTGGCGATTGTAGGTCCGATGGCAGATGCTCCATACGAACAAATGGGAACATGGACGTTTGACGGAGAAAAAGATCACACTGTGACTCCACTTAGTGCTATTCGTACGTTAGTGGGTGATAAAGTGAAAATTATCTACGAGCAGGGCTTGGCATACAGCCGTGATAAGAATAAAGCAGGGATTGCAAAATCGGTTTCTGCGGCGAAACAAGCAGATGCTGTAGTGGTATTCGTAGGAGAGGAAGCTATTCTTTCGGGAGAAGCGCACTCTATGGCTGATCTGAACCTGGTTGGAGCACAGAAAGAATTAGTAAGTGCTTTGCAGGCAACAAACAAACCATTAATTATGGTTGTTATGGCTGGTCGTCCGCTTACTATCGGTGATGAAGTACAAAAATCACATTCAGTACTTTACTCTTTCCATCCGGGAACAATGGGTGGTCCGGCGATTGCAGACCTTTTATTTGGAAAGGCAGTACCATCGGGTAAAACTCCGGTTACTTTCCCTAAAATGGTAGGACAAGTTCCGATTTACTATAATCACAAAATGACAGGACGTCCGGCAACAAGAAATGAAATTCTTATGGATTCTATTCCGGTAGAAGCAGGACAGACATCTTTGGGTTGTACAAGTTTCTATATGGATGCAGGTTTTGATCCTCTTTATCCTTTTGGTTACGGATTGAGCTACACTACATTTGAGTATGGTTTGCCAAAAGTAAATGCACCTAAGTACACGAAAAAGGATGTGATTACAGCTACTTGTAAACTTACAAATACAGGTAAATTTGAAGCAACAGAAGTAGTTCAGCTTTATATCAGAGATTTGGTGGGAAGTTTGACTCGTCCTGTAAAAGAATTAAAAGGCTTTCAGCGTGTGACATTGAAACCAGGAGAAACAAAAGAGGTGGTATTTACCCTTCCTGTAATTGACCTGGCATACTGGAATATCGACATGACGAATATCGTTGAAGATGGTCAATTCCAATTGTGGATCAATACTGACAGCCAAAGTGGAGAAGCAGTGACCTTCGTGATTGAAGGATGATTAGATAAGTAGATTAATTTGGTTTTTTCGACGAAAGCTACCTGAGGATGCGAAAGCTCTGAGGGTAGCTTTTTTCTGTTTAAATATTTAATAAATAATAATTTAGGGGGTAAGCTTGTTTTGACTGAGATATCGTATTATCTTAGAGTAGAAATTCAATAAAAAGATAAACATGAAACAAATTTCCGGTTGGTTTCTTTTTCTTATCTCTCTTTTTATTTTCAGTGGTATCTCCGCTCATAACATTAAACAAACATTCTCCAGATTATCTTCAGACTCTATGAATACGTTGCGCGAAGAATACGGTAAAAATAAAGTATATCCTCAGGAGTACGAAGAGCAGTTTCTGATTGCACTAAGTCACTTTCCGCAGCTCAAAGAGGTGCATATTCATTTGATTTTTGATCACGAAAAAACGACGATGAGTGCTCGACCAAAAATTGCTTCGTTGTTCTGTAAAGACAGAAAATACAACATACGTATAAATAATGCCAAATCATTTGAAGGAATTCTGCTTGAGGATGTCCCTTTTAATGCTCAGATCGGGGTTATCGGGCATGAATTAGCTCACATTGTGGATTATGAGCAGAAATCTTTTGCTCAGATTATCGGGACTGGGTTAGGGTATCTTACGGGTAAGTACAAACGAAGGCTTGAGCATTATATCGATAATCAGACAATCATGCATGGATTGGGATGGCAACTGCTCGAGTGGGCTCAGTATTCGATGCACGAGGATAATGCGAGTGAAAAGTATATTCAATTTAAGAAAAGAGTGTATATGTTGCCTGAGAAGATTCTAACTGTAATCGAGACTAAAAGCAACAGATCTCCAAATCAAGTGGGAGTGAAGCTCTAAAAATATCACCCTTACATTAAAATAGAACAACAGAGCCTTCT
>JBOFXU010000139.1:0-33802 GCA_051654305.1 Bacteroidales bacterium
GTTATGCGGGAATCTGGTCGGGTGACCAAACTGGAGGTGAATGGGAGTATATCCGTTTTCATATACCTACTTATATAGGTTCAGGTTTATCTGGACAACCAAATATCTCATCCGATATGGATGGTATTTTCGGAGGTAAGAATGTTCAGGTGAATATTCGTGATTTCCAATGGAAGACCTTTACACCTGCACAGTTAAATATGGATGGTTGGGGAGCAAACCCGAAATATCCGCATATTCTTGGTGAACCTGCAACTTCAATCAATCGCTGGTATCTGAAAATGAAATCAGAGTTTATGCCTTACACATATACTTTAGCCAAAGAGTCTGTGGATGGAAAACCGATGATCCGTGCGATGTTCCTGGATGCGCCGAATGCATATACATTAGGATCTGCAACAAGATACCAGTATCTGTACGGACCGTATGTGTTAGTTGCTCCGGTGTATCAGAATACAAAAGCGGATGAAGAAGGAAATGATATCCGCCATGGAATCTATCTGCCGGAAGGAAACTGGGTGGATTATTTTACGGGTGAGACGTATGCTGGTAATACGATTGTAAACAGCTTTGATGTGCCGTTGTGGAAAATTCCGGTATTTATCAAACAAGGGGCAATTATTCCGATGACGAATCCGAATAATAATCCGGGTCAGATCCGTAAGGACCTACGTATGTATGATCTCTATCCGTATGGAGAATCTTCGTTTACAGAATATGACGATGATGGGCTGACTCAGTCTTATATCTACGGTGAAGGTTCAGAAACGAAGATCTTCTCTTCAGAATCGAATGGGAATGTTTCGATACAGATCGATCCTACAACCGGATCATTCAAGGATATGGAGACCGCTAAAACGACTTGGTTCCGTGTAAACTTATCAGAGCAACCGAAGGCTGTTACGGCTAAGATTGGAGGTAAGAAAGTGAAGCTTTCTCCGGTTCAATCAATAGATCAGCTTGAGACAAGCGATAATGTGTACTTCTACGAAGCACAACCAAACATGAATCGTTTTGCAACTCCGGGAACTCCGTTTGCAGAAAAAGTGATCACAAAGAATCCGGTTCTGCATGTGAAACTTCAGAAAACGGATGTAACAAAGAACGGAGTAGAACTACAGGTGAAAGGGTATGTGTTTAACATCGCTAACTCTCATTTGAAAAAAGAAGGGGCATTAACGGCTCCGGAGGTACGTTTTACAGCGGAAAATATCGCTCCATACACGTTGACACCTTCATGGTCTCCGGTAGCAGAAGCAGACTATTACGAAATCAAATACGACGATCAGGTGTACACGCAAGTTAAAGATACCTGTCTGTTATTTGATCAGTTGAGCCCAATTACGACGTATTCATTTGAAGTTAGATCAGTGAATAAAAAAGGAGCCTCAGAATGGCGTAAGATTGAAGCGACAACGCTTTCAAATCCACTTGAATTTGCAATCAAAGGAATACGTGGAGAAACAACTTGCGCAAATCAGGGAGGACAAGGCATCAGCAAACTGTTTAACTTTGATGAGAAAGATACATGGCATACGAAATGGCAGCAATCGGCTGTACCATTCGATATGGTAATGGATCTTCGCAGTGTGAATGTACTGGATCGTTTCGAGTATATGCCACGCGAAAGCAGAGGAAACGGTATCCTTCAGAAAGGTACGGTCTATTATAGTATGGATAAGAAAACCTGGACGAATGCCGGAGATTTCGAATGGGATGGAACTGATGTGAAAACATTTGTGTTCGAGAATCGTCCGACTGTTCGTTATATCAAAATGAGTGTTACTCAAGGTATCGGAGGTTATGGTTCAGGTCGCGAGCTTTATGTGTTCAAAGTAAAAGGAACACCAAGCTATATTCCGGGAGATATTAACTTCGATGGTAAAGTTGATGAGAATGACCTTACCTCTTACATGAACTATACAGGATTGCGCAAATCCGATTCTGATTTTGATTATGTAAGTAAAGGAGATTTGAATGACAATGGACTGATTGACGCATACGATATTTCAAATGTGGCAATTGAGCTGGAAGAAGGAGTAAACAATGATTCAATTGCACCATTGAGTGGAGTTCTTTCAATTACTCCATCTAAAAAAGTGGTTCAGGCAGGAGAAGTACTTGAGCTTAAAGTTCAAGGAAAAGATTTGAAATCAGTCAATGCATTGAGTTTTGCAATTCCTTACAATACCCAGGACTGGGAGTTTGCAGGAATTGATGGCGATGAGTTGAAAACGATGCAGAATTTGACGTATGACCGCCTTCACACGAATGGAACCAAAGCATTGTATCCAACGTTTGTAAATACAGGTACTAAACCTGCTATTGAAGGAACGAAAGTGATTATGACGATCAAGTTGAAAGCAAAACGCAAATCGACAGTCGATCTGAAAATCAAGGATGGAATACTTGTAGATAAAAAACTAAATACGATTAGTTTCTAATCGAAGAGAGTTATAAAAAAAGCTCGGAAGCAACTATATGCTTCCGAGCTTTTTAATTATTTCTTAGTGTTGAAATGTTTAGCCGCAATTTCAAGTTGCTGATACCACGATTCTCCGAATTTTCGGATCAATGGCTCTTTCAAGAACTCATAAACCTTTACCCCATGTTTTTTACCAAGTACCTGAGCTGCACTACAGATTTTCCAGCGATGGAAGTTCAGCGCAGAAAAAGAAGGGTATTTATCCACACGGATTGGATACAGGTGGCATGATACGGGTTTGTAAAAATCAATTTTACCTTCTCTGTATGCTTTTTCAATCGCACAATGGCACATACCATTTTTCTCATAGCAAGTAAAAACACAGTCTTTACCATTTACAATAGAAGTTACAAGATCTTTGTCTTCATCAACATAAGCTACCCCTTGTTCATTAATCACCGCCTGAGCAGCAGGTGATAAATCATCCCAAACAACAGGTAGTATCTCTTCAAGTTTCGCTTTTTCACTCTCTTCGAGTGGAGCGCCCGCATCACCTTCGATACAACAAGCACCTAAACATGCCTGAAGATCACAGATAAACTCTTGTTCAACAACATCTAAACTAACAACTGTATTTTCTATTTGTAACATAAATGGATTATGAGTGAAAAATAGAGAGACCAGGCGGCCTCTCTATATATGTGAAATTATTTAATCAAGTTACGACCTGTCATTTCAGCTGCAGCAGGAACGCCCAGAATGTGACAGATAGATGGAGCAACATCAGCAAGGATACCATCTTCAACTTTAGCATCTTTGTTTTCAGTTACGTAAACGAAAGGAACCGGATTAAGTGAGTGAGCTGTATTTTCAGAACCATCTTGATTCAATGCGTTGTCAGCATTTCCGTGGTCTGCAATAATGATCACTTCATATCCGTTAGATTTAGCTGTTTCTACTACCTGTTTAACGCTATCGTCAACCGCTTTGATTGCTTTCTCGATAGCATCGTAGATACCAGTGTGACCAACCATATCTCCATTCGCAAAGTTACATGCAATGAAATCGAATTTTTGTTTTTTGATTTCTGCTTCAAGAGCATCAGCAACTTCATAAACGCTCATTTCAGGTTGTAAGTCGTATGTTGCCACCTTTGGAGATGGAATCAATACGCGCTCTTCGCCTTCAAATTCGCTTTCACGACCTCCTGAGAAGAAGAATGTTACGTGAGCATATTTTTCAGTTTCCGCAATACGTAGCTGAGACATGCCTTTTGAAGCAAGATATTCACCTAAAGTATTTGCTACATTTTCTTTGTTGAAAAGAATGTGTAACCCCTGGAATTTAGAATCGTAAGGAGTCATACAACAGTAGTACAAAGGAATTGTTTTCATTCCGGCTTCCGGCATATCTTCCTGAGTAAGCACCTGAGTAAGCTCTTTTGCACGGTCATTTCTGTAGTTAAAGAAAATAACCATATCACCTTCAGCGATTGCACCTACCGGTTGTCCGTCAGCATCAACGTGAACGATTGGTTTGATAAACTCATCAGTAATACCTTCTTCGTATGAAGCGCGAACAGAAGCAACCATATCAGTAGATTTAGTTCCAACACCGTTCACCATTACATCGTAAGCCTCTTTAACACGTTCCCAACGTTTGTCGCGGTCCATTGCATAGTAGCGTCCGATAACAGAAGCAATCTCTCCTGTTGAATTTTTCAGGTGAGCATCCAGTTTTTCAATAAAACCTAATCCGCTGCGTGGGTCCGTATCACGTCCGTCCATAAAGCAGTGTACGAAAGTTTTATCGATACCGTATTCTTTAGAGATATCACAAAGTTTGAACAAATGGTCCAAAGAACTGTGAACACCACCGTCAGAAACCAATCCCATAAAGTGAACCTGTTTGTTGTTCTCTTTCGCGTATGTAAATGCGTTTACGATTTCCGGATTTTGAAGAATAGAGTTATCACGGCATGCAATGTTGATTTTTACCAAATCTTGGTAAACAACACGCCCTGCACCGATATTCAAGTGTCCAACCTCAGAGTTCCCCATTTGACCATCAGGTAAACCTACGTTTTCTCCTGAAGCCTGAAGTTGAGAGTGTGGATATGTAGAAGTCAGATAATCCCAGTAAGGAGTAGCTGTATTGTGAATAACGTCCTCTTTTCCTTTGTCTCCGATTCCCCATCCATCGAGAATCAATAGAAATGCTTTTTTGCTCATAATATTATAAAGTTAGGTGTATTAAACTTTTGTGCCGCAAAGGTAACAAATTCAACGTGATTCACGTAATCGTGTAAGCGAATCGCACTCTAATATTTATAAAAAGATATAGGTAAAGTAAAAAGCTAACATTTTCACTGATAGGTAGAAAAGAGATGTGAAATGCTGTGTTTGAGAGATGAGACTGGTAGAAAAAAGAAAAGGTTGTCATCACGACAACCCCAACCCTTTTATTAACCTTAAAATCTAATACCATGAAAAAACCGATACAAATGTATGGTCATATTCAGCTTATTCCAAATAAATCAGCGAAAAAATACTGAGGTTTAACATCATTTCTTGATTGTAACTTGATTGTAATATATTGTAGTCTTTTTGTAACCTGTTGTAGTTGAAATGTAATATAATTATGCAAGAATCCAGACAAAAAAATGATACTGATTATTATTCTGTCATTCTGCTGTCTTTTGAATTTTTGCGTAACATCTCAAAACCGGGACTGTGATGAACTTAGATTTAGGAGGAATGTTTTTAATTATAGAAAAAACGAACTTCATTTTTTTCTATGCAAAACGGAGGATTACTATAATTTTGCAGTTAAAATCAGAAAAAAAATAATTTTCAATAGAAATATACTATCTTAGTCGGTCAGATTAAGCAAAGTAACTAAAAGATAGAAAATATGAAAGCAGGTCAGTTTTTTATTGGTATCCTTACCTTCATGATGTTGCTCACATCCTGTGGTGGAGGCAACGGCAGTAAAAAAGGGTTTACAGTGAGTGCAACAGGTGCTCCTTACGAATTACTGGTAGTTCTTAACAAGGATATCTGGAAAAAAGATGCGGGAATAGCTCTTCAGAATGTGTTGAAATCTGATGCAGCAGGACTTCCTCAATCGGAACCAAATTTTAAGGTGTCAGTCGTAAACGAAGCGAACTTCGATAAAATTCTGAAACCGGTACGTAATATTGTTATTACAGACATCTCCGATATTTATACAAAAGGCTCAATGTCCTACTCCAAAGATGTTTGGTCAAGTGGTCAGATGGTCTTGACGATTAAGGCTCCCGACGATAAAACATTTGCCGAATATGTAACAATGAATGGAGATAAAATCATCAACTTCTTTATCGGTTCTGAGATGAATCGTAACATTGCAGCATTTAACCGTAAGTTCAATACCGGGGTTAGAAATAAAGTGATGGAAATGTTTGAGGCAGAAGTGTCGGTTCCGAGTGATTTGATCCTGACAAAAGAGGCTAAAGATTTCTTCTGGGTTTCAAACGATGCAAGCAAGGGGCGTATGGACTTTGTCGTTTATTCGGTTCCATATAAGAAGTCGGATGCTTTTTCGGAAGAGAAGCTGATTGCGATACGTGACTCAGTTATGCAGGCGAATATTAAGGGATCGGCAGATTCTATGTATGTAATGACCACAAAGGCAGTTCCTGTAGTTTGTGATACGATCTCTGTTCATGGTAAATTTACAGTACGTTTGCGTGGATTATGGGAAATGAAAAATGATATGATGGGCGGACCTTTTGTATCTTTGTCCCGCCTGGATGAAAAGAACCAGAAGATCATTACGGTCGAAGGTTTTGTTTTTGCGCCATCGATGGCAAAAAGAAATTTGATTAGACGTTTAGAGTCGATGCTTTATACATTAAAATTGTCTGATGAGTTAGAAAAAGAGGACCAATTAATGTTAGGCGTTGACGAAACAAAGAAATAAGCATTAAAAGATTAATTACACGATGCAACAAGAGGAAAGAAAAATTAGAGTCGGTATAACGCAGGGCGATATAAACGGCATTGGATACGAAGTAATTCTGAAGACTTTGGCTGATGCCCGTATGATCGAACTTTGCACACCCGTAATTTATGGTTCATCCAAAGTGCTGGCGTACCACAGAAAGAGTCTGGAGTTAGCTCCGATCAACTATTCTGTCATCAATACAGCAGAGGATTCAAACGAAAATTGCGTGAACCTTATTAATTGTAGCGAGGAAGATATTAAAGTTGATCTTGGTAAACCAACTTCAGTTGCCGGGGAGGCTGCATATATTGCGCTTGAAAAAGCTACAGCTGACCTTAAAGCAGGCTTGATTGATGTTCTGGTAACTGCTCCTATTAATAAAGATAGCATTCAGTCTGAAGCGTTCAGCTTCCCGGGACATACCGAGTACTTGCACGATAAATTTGCTTTAGGGCATAACGTGCTGATGCTTTTGGTGTGCGATACACTTCGTATTGCAGTCGTTACAGGTCATATTCCGATTACTCAGGTAGCTGATACATTGAATAAGAATGAGATTTTAGGTAAAATCAGACTTCTTCAAAATACTTTAGCTAAGGATTTCGATATTCAGAAACCACGTATTGCTGTTTTGGGGCTGAATCCACACTCAGGAGACAATGGACTGATCGGTAAAGAAGAAGAGGAATCAATTATTCCGGCTATTCGTGCAGCTCAGGACGGAGGTACTCTTTGTTACGGCCCTTTCTCCGCAGATGGATTCTTCGGAGCAGAGCTTTACAGAGAGTTTGATGCTGTTTTGGCAATGTACCACGATCAGGGATTGATCCCGTTCAAAACGCTGGCAATGGAGCGAGGAGTTAACTTCACTGCAGGTCTAAGCATTATCCGTACATCTCCGGATCATGGAACGGCTTTTGATATTGCAGGGAAAGGGGTAGCTTCGGAGGAATCTTTCCGTCAGGCTATTTACCTTGCTCTTGATACTTACCGTAATCGTCAGAACTATATCACGGCAAAACGTAATCCATTGCGTAAGCAATATGTAAACAGGGATAGCGATACGGATATCAGTTCGCTTGAACCCGATACAAATGAGATTTAGTGAATAAATCAACGTATATGAACAGGAGATTAAATAACCCGAAATGGCTGTTTAATCTCCTTTTACTTTTAGTCTATGGCAAAGAAAAAGATAGATATAAAAATAAAGAGCTATGGAATCTATACCCAATGGGACCGTTCATCCAAGGATCTACCCAAGCTGCGTAAGGTAACTACAGATATACCTGCCGAACTGGATGTTGAGTTTGGGTATATTCTCCAGATCAAGGGAGGGAAAGGAACACTGCTTGATTTTATAATCAAGCATCCTCCTTTTATGGATCTTAAAACCGGACAGCCAGCAGCCGATTTTGTAGGAGAACATTTTGTAAATTCAAATGACTGGATGTTTTTTCTTGGGGATACAATCTGGGAACCGGTCGAAGATAAGAAAGGGATCTGGGAGATCGTTGTTTACATGAATGGTAAAGAGGTTGCTAATAAAAAGTTCATAGTTGCTTAAGTTGTTTTTTATCTCAAAGGCGATAAACGATTATGGCAGTCATGGGTTCTTAATTAGAGCTATGAACCAAGAGATCTTCATAGAATAGGATTGGTTAGGAATAATAAACTACAACAAAGATACCTGAAAAAGGAAGAAAGAGAGAGGTGCCTTCGTGAAAATCGGAGTTAGCCTCTCTTTTCTATTTTTTTATATCAGTGAAAATGACTAATTTCGTGACTTAATTTTTAAAACAGGGGATAATTTTATGTTTGAGAAGTTATTTAAACTTAGTGAGCACAAGACCAATGTGCGCCGGGAACTTGTTGCCGGTTTTACAACGTTTATGGCAATGGCCTATATCTTAGCGGTGAATCCTGATATCTTATCAGCAGCCGGAATGGATAAAGGTTCAGTCTTTACAGCTACAGCTCTGGCATCAGTTATTGGTAGTCTTTTAATGGGTCTTTTGGCAAATTTGCCAATCGGATTAGCGCCGGGAATGGGGTTAAATGCATTCTTTGCATTCACAGTCGTATTAACAATGGGATACTCTTTTCAATTCGCACTTGCAGGTGTGTTCATTGAGGGTATCCTTTTTATTTTGATGTCATTCTTCAATATCCGGGAATCCATCATCAAAGCAATTCCGGCTAATGTCAAGATCAGTATCTCGATCGGTATTGGTTTCTTTATCTCGCTTATCGGGCTTAAAGGAGCTGGTCTTGTTGTTGATAATCCAGCTACGCTTGTAGCTTTAGGTGATTTGACAAGCCCTTCCGTAGTGTTGGGAATGCTGGGTATCGGATTGTCTGCTATTCTTGTAATTCTGAATGTGAAAGGGGCACTTCTGATAAGTATCCTGGTTACAACACTTGTGGGAATACCGATGGGAGTAACGGTTATTCCTGAAAACTTCTCTCCGGTATCTATGGCACCGGCACTTCACAATAACTTTGCAGCTTTCGACTGGTCACAGGTTTTCTCGATGGATATGTTGATTATTGTGTTCACATTTATGTTTATGGATATCTTTGACACTGTGGGTACGCTGATCGGTGTATGTACAAGTGCAAATATTTTGGATAAAGATGGGAATATCCCGAATGCAAAACGTGCATTGCTTGCGGATGCAATTGCTACAACTATCGGGGCTGTTATCGGAACAAGTACCGTTACATCCTATGTTGAAAGTGCATCTGGAGTAGCAGCCGGAGGACGTACCGGACTAACCGCTTTGGTTGTTGGAGGATTATTCTTTATGTCCTTATTCTTAGCTCCTGTCTTTCTGATCATTCCTGCAGCAGCAACTTGTTCAGCATTGGTAATGGTAGGTTTGTTTATGATACGCGTTGTAGGTAATGTGAACTTTGATGATTTCTCAGAAGCGATACCTGCTTTCATTACAATTATCTTTATTCCATTCTCGTACAGTATTGCTGATGGAATTATGTTAGGGGTAGTGTCTTACGTAGTGTTTAATGCGATATGTTTGAAATTTAAGAAGTTAACTCCAATTATGGTTATTCTTGCCATCTTGTTTATGGCAAAAATGGTCTGGATGTAATTGGGTTCAAAAAATATTGAGCGATGCTGTTTTAAGAAACAGTTTTAGCCGAATCTCAAAAAGGGCGATTGACAATTTGCTGAAAAGCAATGGTCAATTGCCCTTTTTATTTATTTTTGCGCAGATTTTTATTCTTTATAAATAGATTCGTATGAAAATATCGAAAGGGCAAAAGATAGCCTTTGGCTCGTTTATCGGCTTATTATTGGCATTTTTACTGGTTGTAGGCCTGTTTTTTAATAAACCATTGGCGAAAGAGAATTCATTCTCTCTTTTTATTACAAAAGATATGACTGTCTCTCAAATGCTTGATTCACTGCGTGTGAAGTCAGATTATTCAGGTTTTCTGGCTTTTAAATCGCTTGTGAAGACTTTTGGGCTTTCTGATGCAGAGCTGATGTCTGGGCATTATCGTATTGACCGGAAAGAACCATTTTATCGTGTTTTTATGCAAATTAAAAGTGGCCGTCAGTCTCCGGTTAATTTTATTTTCAATAATCTGCGAACCAAGGAGCAATTTGCTGCCCGTGTGGCCGATCAACTTTTGATCGATTCGTTGTCCGTAATTACACACCTGAATGATTCTGCATTTGTAGCAACACTCGGATTCACACCCCAGACGGTTCCTGCCATGCTTATCCCAAATACGTATCAGCTTTACTGGAATACGAATACACAAATGTTACTCACCAAATTGAATGCTGAGTATAAGCGTTTCTGGAATGATAGCCGCAGAGAAAAAGCCTCTAATATAGGTCTGACTCCGGTAGAGGTTGCAACATTGGCTTCAATAGTAGAGGAGGAGAGTGTCAAGCGAAGTGAACAACCTCGTATTGCAGGTTTGTATCTCAACAGACTTCGTTTGGGAATGCCACTTCAGGCTGATCCAACCATAAAATTTGCAATGGGGAATTTCGAACTCAGACGTATTCTGAAAGGACATCTTGCATTCGTTTCGCCTTACAATACATATCTCAATGCGGGTCTTCCTCCCGGACCAATTCGTATTCCGTCGATTCATGCGATAGATGCTGTTCTGAATCGCGAGAAACATAACTATATCTATATGTGTGCAAAAGAGGACTTCTCAGGAGTACATAATTTTGCTGCATCTTTTGAAGAACACCAACGAAATGCAGCCCGTTATCGCAGAGCACTGAACGAAAGAGGTATAAATTAACTGATATATGTTTGGGCTGGAGTCAAGAAAGTGACGGAACAATAGTTCTTTAGCTTAGCTATAATTCGACTTGTCTGACTTTGTAATTAGTACAAATAAAGGATAAATTCTCCGCTTTCTTCTTTTGTTTTCAGACCGAAATAGTATCTTTGAGCAACTTGAAAACGTAAAACTATTTGAAGTATATATTCTTATGAAAATTATTTATAATCCTGCCTGTAGTAAATGTCAGGCTACATTAGCTCTGATTCGTGAAAACGGAGTTGAGCCCGAATTAATCAATTATCTGGATGGTGTACTGACAGCTGAAGAGATTGAGAATGTTCATCAGTTGCTAAATGCTCCTGTTACGGATATGGTACGCCAGTCTGATCCTGTATGGTGTGCTGCTATTGATAAACGTGATCTGGACGAACCGGAAGTTTATGCGCTTATGGCAGCTAATCCCAAGATTATCGAACGTCCTATCGTGATCGAAGGTAATCGTGCAATTGTTTGTCGTCCGCCAGAGAAAGTGCTGGCTTTCTTCAAATAAGAAAATAAGCATATTGTGTGTAGTAACCCTGCCATGATAATCAGATCCCTTGGGGAGTTTCTATAAATAAAAAAAGATGTAACGGTACAGAATAGCGTTACATCTTTTTTTTATTTTATTTTTTGCCGACAGGCAGTAAGTAATAGACACTGGCAGAAATGACCTGAGGAGCCGAGGCTTCAAACGGGTCTTTCTTGGAGTTGTTGAATACATCACCAAGACTGAAGTAATATCTTCCTTCTACACCGAAAGAGCCAATTTTACTCCGGTATTCAAATCCCATTCCTCCACATATCCCGTAATTGAATTTGTTCTCTACTTTTTTACCGTAGCCTCGGTTATCATTAGGTTCGTACTCACTCTTCTCTTTGTCGTTAAGAAAGAGAGCAACCTCGGGACCCAAATTAAAGAAAATACGGGTTTTCTTGATGTTGAAATAGATGTGCGACAAGAATGGTAGCTCGAGGTAGTTCAATGTACGCTCGTAGAGCTTCGGATATTGAACTGTCGGAGTTTCTTTCCAGCCATATTGGGCATAGTTTAGTTCTACCTGTACGCCAAAATGGTTTTCCGAAACATAACGAAAGGTTCCTCCGGTTTTCATTCCCATCTTCATTTCCTGTTTGATTGCAGGCTGAAAACGCATAGTGGAGAAGGTTGTACCTCCGTTTATTCCGACATAATACTCTGGCTCAAATTTTTTCGACTGAGCTTTAAGTCCAGTCGAGCAAAGCAGGAGAAATAAGCTGAATAATATTTTACGCATAAGAGATTAATCAATTTGTATTTTAGAGATCGTATAATCTGGAGAATAATGAATAAAATAGATATTTTCATTGATTAGTCCTCCACCATTCTGGATCGGTTTGAATTGAAATCCAGTTTGAATACCATCGTATAGTTTACCTTTAATAGCCTTAATGCCATTCTCTCTATGCAGTGCATACTTCTTCAAAAAGAAGTAGCCTGTATCGAAACCAAGTACCCCAAATTTCGGGTAGCTGTTTAGTATTTCTTTATGATACCATCCTTTGTAGTTTGAATAGAAGCTTTTTAGAGCTGAAGATTCATTGTCGGCATAGAACGACGCATAAATATAGGTATTTAAGTCGTAGTAGGCTTGAATGTAATCTTTCACATACGTTTGCCACTCCGGATATCCGAACAGCGTAATGTTTAATAGCGGATTTACCTTCTTGGCTGCTTGAAGCAGAGGAAGAAAAACTTTCAGCGATTCAGCATTAGAGCTTTCCGGAACAAAAATATATTCTTTTCCATCCTGCAGCTTTAGATCCACCATATCGACATCGGATTGCTGATACAGGTGATCAACATAAACGCTACCGTTTTTTTCCAATTTCTCACGAAGTATATTGCAAAAATCAGCTTTTGTACCAGTCTTGCCAGTCTCTTTCAGGAATATTACCTGCTTATCAGAAAAGCGACGTGCAAATTCTTTCGCAGCTCCGTCATATAAGTAAGCCTGAGGAGTGTTGATTTGCACCAGATAAGGATTCTTGTCTACCTCTTCATTTTTTGAAGTGAATGGCAGGACCAGAGACTTTTTATTATTAAGTGCAAAGTCAGAGAACTCCTGAAGTTGATTAGGCGCAGGCGAAGCAATAATCAGATCCGCTTCAGCCACACCCTCCTGTTTAAGTAGCATGGACGCGTTCTGATTGTAGGAGTCGTACACGTAAAGTTTCACGTTGTAGTCCTGCTTTTTCAAAGAGTCTATAGATAAGAGCATTCCCTCATAAAACTCAGTAAACCGACGCTGATTGATATCAGATCTTAGCTTTACTGCAGCATTAAAAGGCAAAAACAGAGCAGCCTGAACGCTTTTCTTTCCAATCGGGAAGGTGCTTGATTCAGATTCAACAGTAGCGCTGTCCTTTTTAGGAGGAACTGTTGCAGAAACAGGAATATTCAGCGTGCGACCAATCTGAAATGTTTCCACGCTTAGTCCGGGATTCGCTTCCATCAGTTGTACTGTCGATAAACCATAAAGACGAGCAACAGAGTAGAGCGTCTCTTTTGGTTGGATTGTATGATGGTGAGTTGATTCAACGGTCGTTGTTTCAACGATCGGTTTCGCTGGTCCGTATTGGGGAATGCGAATGAGTGTTTTTGATTTAAGCTTCTCTTTAGCACCCGGATTAAGCTTGATCAGATCATCTACCGACACGTTATATTGTTTTGAAATCGAGTAGAGTGTTTCTTTTCGTTTGGTTTGGTGCATGAAATAGCTAATGATTACTGAGTCCGGCTCTTGAACAGAGGGAATCAGAATCTGCTGGCCACTCTTCAGGCTATTCCCGATCGAGGGATTTGCATTGATGATCTGGTCCTGCGAAACATGGTGACGTTTGCTTATACCGTACAGCCCTTCGCCGGGTTGAACGGTATATACAAGATATTTTTTACCATCAATCGTTTTGCCGGTTAGTCCGCTTTGAGCTGGTAGTCCGGAGAACAGAAAGCAGAATCCTAATGCCAGGATATAGTTTAGTTTTTGTTTTCTCATTTATAAATTCGAATTTAACTGCCGCAAAAGTAAGAAAAAGTTATACACATTCTCACAACCAGCCTGAAAAGGTGAGATTGAAGAAAGTTTATCTCCCTAAAGCAACAGAGTGAAGTATTTTACCTTCAAAGGTATAATACTTCACTCTGGTTATTTGTTCACTTTCGACGAATTAAAAAGCGTAGTCTACGCAAGCTCTTGCCCGAAGACATTCGCGAATAACAGCTCCAATAGCTACGTGATCCGGGTGAACAACATATTCTTCCAGAGCTTCCATCGATTCAAATTCTGAAATAAGAGTAAGGTCATATTTCTCGGCAGGATTGCAGTTGATTCCTACAACCATAGAGATTAATGTTGGAACTTTACCAACAAGATCTTCTAACCCTTTTTTGATTTCTTGAAGTTTTGCTTCTTTTGCTTCAGGAGTATCAAGCTCTTTCAACTGAAACATAACAATGTGTTTGATCATAATCTTACAATATTTGGTTGTTTAAAAAAGAATTTCAGAATAGCGTCAGCTGTCGGTCCAGCAGTTGAAAACTCATCCGGTGATATTCGGTTGGTCCGTGTGCGGCAATTGCAGCACGGTGAGCTTTCGTGGGATATCCTTTGTTTTTGTCCCAGGAATAAACCGGGTACTTTTTGTGAAGTTCATCCATGTAATCATCGCGGTACGTCTTCGCAAGTACCGAAGCCGCGGCAATGGATTGGTATTTACCATCTCCTTTGACAATGCAGGTGTGTGCTATACCTGTATAGGGTGTAAAGCGGTTTCCGTCAATCAGCAGATGCTGGGGTTTAACCTGAAGCTGGTCGATGGCGCGGTGCATGCCAAGAAAAGAGGCTTTTAGAATATTGATCTGGTCAATCTCCTCGGGAGTTACAATTCCAACGGCAAAAGCAATAGCCTTCTCTTCGATCAGAGGTCGTAGCTCATAGCGCTGCTTCTCGGTCAGTTTTTTCGAGTCGTTGAGCATTTCGCATTCAAAATCGGGAGGCAGAATAACGGCAGCTGCAAAAACAGCGCCGGCGAGACATCCGCGCCCGGCTTCATCGCAGCCCGCTTCAATAAGATCCGGATGTAAAAATTTATCGAGCATAATGATTATTCTTGTTTGTAAGTTCAAAAATACGATTAATTTGTGAGATTCCGTCTTTTTTTGTAGGTTCGCTTCTATAACTTAACGGGTAAGATTATGTCAAAAAACGATTGGAAAAGCAGACTAAACGTTGTTTACTCAACGAATCCCGACTTTCAGTATGAATCGGAGGACGAAGAAGCGGTAGAAACCCTGGATAAAGAGAAGCAGAACCTTCGTGTTTATCTTGATCGTAGCCATCGCAACGGGAAAACGGTAACCTTAGTGAAAAATTTTGTCGGCACGGAAGACGATTTGAAAGAACTCGCAAAGGTGTTGAAAACAAAATGTGGAGTAGGTGGTTCGGTGAAAGAGGGAGAGATCATTATTCAAGGAGATTTCCGGACAAAAATAGTTGATATTCTTCTGAAAGAAGGGTATAAGAAAAGTAAGGCAGGAAACTAAGATCTGTACTATCAGATCCCCTGTTTGTCTTTGATTGTATACAAATAAAGAAGGCTTCCATGTACGGAAGCCTTCTTTATTTTATAGATCTTTCTTTAGATCGTATGTTCTTGTTTTTAATAGTTTACCCAATGCATTCACGTCTTTGTGAAGTTTTTGTTCTTCCGGAGTGATTGGGTTACCGATCACAACTCTGAATTTCGTTCCTTGCTTATTGAAAACCTCATGAGGAATTCGCATAGAGCGGAGCAACCAGCTCAAACGGCCCAGCTGATAGAAGAAATTGGAGTTAAGCCCATCAAAGTAGACCGGATAAATGGGAACTTTAGCTCCTTTGATCAGACGAACAATGCTCGATTGCCAGTCACGGTCTTCAATCTCTCCGGTTTTTGGGTCAAGCATCGAGATCGCTCCGGCAGGAAAGAACCCCAGCGGGTGCTTATTACGAAGTCGGTCGAGAGATTCTCGGATTCCGTTGATACTCGTAGCAGACGTACTGTTATTTTTATTTCCGGTTGCGGGTTTTACAGCAATAAAGTTTTCGTCCATAGCCTCGATGTGAGTAAGGATACCGTTTACCATAACTTTAAAATCGGGGCGGTATTTGGCGAAAACATCAATCAGCATGATTCCGTCAATAGAGCCAAGCGGATGGTTAGATACCGTTATGAAAGCACCGTGAGGAAGAGTTTTAAGTCTCTCCGGGTTAATGATTTCATAAGAAACACCAATGTCTTTCAGTATTAATGTTGTAAATTCAGGTCCCTGCTTATGACAGTTTCTGCTGTATAAAGCATTGACTTTGTCGATACCAAGTATTTTCAGAACCAGGTAAGCAAGCAACTTTCCGGCTTTGCCCCTGAAAAAGGGCGAAACAGAAGCTAAATATTCTTCATCAATAACCGTTTTTTTCATCTACGTTTTACTTCAATGATTTAAATTTCATGATGGATATTCCAACGAAAATCCAAAATAGTTCGCGAATCCGGGTACAGAGACTAACATAGATTCCTAAAGGAGTCGGTAGTGAAAGACTCGAAAACGCTATGGCATATCCTCCCTCGCGAGTACCTAACTGCATCGGGGAGAAGAAAAGTAAATTAGCAAAGAGAGAAGCCAGAGCTACAATGATTACACATTGAATGTATGTGACATCCTGCCCGATTGAATAGAGCATGAAATAGATTTCCAGACAGCTGACCATGCGTGAGACCAACTCTGCAAAAAGGGAAAGAAAGAATGTCTTTTTTCTCTTCAGGTAGAGTTCGGAGATCAATTCATCAATCTCCTTCAAATTTTCCTGATTTTCTTCCTTGTATTTCTTTACATACTTCTTTAAAAAAGGGATTTTCGCAAGAAAAGAGAATAGTTTGAAGACCATTCCCTTTTTATATCCTTTAAATGAAAAGATTATGAGTAAAGAACAAGTGATCGAAATTGCCCACAAGGCAGTTGTTAGTGCTGCGCTTGATGTCGGAACAGAGATCAAAATTAAAAAAACAGAGAGGATCCACAAAATTAAATGCGACACAAAATGCATCATTGCGTAAAGAATTACCGCTGATGTAGCTTTTTTAACACCCAGGGCGGGCTTTAATTCCATTACGCGGTAAGGTTCTCCTCCGAGTAGTCCCATGGGTGTCGTGTAGTTGATCGCATAACCGCTGATGATCAGTTTTAATGTTCGCCAAAAACTGATTTTCTTTGATTCTCGGCTGCCATCGCGGATGATAAGCTGAAAGGATAGCGCATTAATCATGTAAACCAACAGCCACACGCCAAGAATAGCGGTAAACCACCAGCCGGTTTTTTGTAGATTTTCGGAGATGTTCTCAAATCCGATTGTTTTGACCATTACTAATATGGTGACAATGCCTATTCCGAAAAATAGGTTCCGAAACAGGTTTGTTTTATTTGCCATAGAATAACCTAAATAATAGAGTTAATTAGAACCTTCAATTTTTTTGATAAACTTGTTGCAAATAGCTTCGTGTTTGCGGATTGAAATGATCAGAATCGGATTCAGAATAAGTATTTCAAATAAATAGTATGCAAATGGCAGTGCTGCCCAGATGGAACCAAAACACAAAGCACCACCTATCGTTAGAGCGAACAACAGAGGGGTACGTCCGTTGAATGTAAGCCAGTCAATCAGCGGCATAAGCTTGCGGCTCTCTTTTCTGAACTCTGTGCGAATATCTTCTGGAATATCTCCCTGATACTTGTCGTGTAACAGGATAAGTAGCTTTTGAAGTTTTGGAGTCGCTTTTTCCTGTGCCACCGTATAGAAACGATAGAAGAAAAGGAAGAACTTATAGATGCGGTCATCCTCCCATTTCGTTTCGTTCCAATGGCGTTGTAAGTTTTCAAAATTATCGAATTCTGCTCCTTTTGATTTGCTGATAAAAAATAAGTGCAGTGTCTTGTAATAGTCTGCCATAGCAGCCTGGCGGGCATGCGAATATCCCGATAAAATAGCAAAAAGCCATACCCAGATTCCCCATTCAAGGTCCATCAGGCGGAGAGCAATGCAAATGTAGATAGTGGCAAACCACAGGTCACCCGCAAATCCGTCGATAATTCGTCCAACTTTAGACTTTATACCTGTCAGTCGGGCAAGCTGTCCGTCTACACAGTCCATAATATTTGCACACATCAGCAGGGCAACACCCAAAATGTTGATCCCTAATGTCGGATGAAAAAAGCATAATCCGGCACCGATGCCTACAAATATCGAGGCAACCGTAATCATGTTCGGTGTGATACCGGTATTTTGCAGTAATAGTGCCAACTGAAATCCGATAGGACGATAAAATTTGCGATCTAACCAGTTTTCAGTTTCTATTGACTTTAAAGATGACTCTAAAGTAACTTTTTCAGTACTCATTCTTTCTATAGTGTTTGTTCATTTCTCGGAGAGAAGGGCAGGGTTATTATTTGTAGGAATACCCCCCGTCGATCACAAGGACCTCTCCGTTCATATATTTATTATCAATCATTAGCATATAAGCATCCGTCAGTTCCTCAGGCGTGCAGAAACGTCCTGCGGCTACTTTACTTTCGATACTTTTACGGATCTCTGCCGGTTTTGTTTTCTGCCACTCTGTATCTACAAAGCCTGGTGCAACACCATTCACGCGAATGTTATACGGAGCAAGGAACTTTACAAGGTTTACGACCAGCGCATGTGCAGCAGATTTTGTTACGCCGTAAGCCAGTGAAACAGAGTGAGGGAAGATTCCCATTAATGATCCGGTAAAAACTATTGAGGCTCCCGGTTGGATATGATCTACCAGCTTCTGAGTCAAAAATGTTGGATAGTGAACATTTGCTTCAAAGACTCTTCGCCACTCATCTGGCTCCATCTCTTCAAAACTGGCACGGTAGGTTAGTCCGGCATTCAGCACAACAGCATCCAGCTTTCGGTTTGTTTCGCAGATCTGGGCCACAATCGTAGCGATTGAATCCAGACTTGTAACGTCTGCCTTGACAACTACTGTTTTTGCCTGATAGATGGAAGTAATTTCTTTAGCACACGCTTCGGCAGCCAGCTGGTCCGAAGAGTAGGTAAGTAATAAATCGTACCCTTCTTTAGCCAGACGGTATGCTACTGCTTTGCCAATTCCTTTTGTTCCTCCCGTAATAAGAGCTAATTTATTCATTTGATGCAGTTGAAACGTGTTAATCTTCTTTCTTCTTAATTTCTTTTGGTTTTTGTTGCTGTTGCACATGAAGCTGCGATTCGTAGCTGTCATGAATTGTTTTCTTGAGCGAAGTAGAAGAAACTCCTGTCCCGTATGGGAAGTAGAAAACCTGAACGCCCAGGTCTTTGAGGTAATCGTATTTACCAAACCAGTCGTCACCTACAACAAATGCATCAATGTTGAGTTTCTTAACAATTTCCGAGTGGTCAAGGGTATGTTGTGGAATTACAATATCCGGAGTCTTGAGTGCTTCAATAATCTGAAGGCGTTCGTTGAAAGGAATAATTGGTTTCGGCTTATAGGACATAACAAGTTCATCTGTACTAACCCCAACAATAAGAATATCAGCCAGACTACGAGCATAGTTAATCATTCTCAAATGGTTGTAGTGAAACATGTCGAATGTCCCCGACGTGTAAACAATTGTTTTATCTTTAAACATAGCTTTATGCTTTATTTGTGTTCAATATTTATGGCAATGCAAGATTGCTCTGTGTTTATAATTTAGACGTAGCCGTAATCTGTACGGTCTGCGACGATTTTTCCGGATCATTCGTTAGAATAACCACATTTTCAGTGATGGCTTTTTTCAGAGAAGCAGCATCAAACGATACCTTCAGCGTAGCCTCACCT
Organism: Bacteroidales bacterium; assembly: GCA_051654305.1. GTDB lineage: Bacteria > Bacteroidota > Bacteroidia > Bacteroidales > UBA7332 > UBA7332. The sequence continues at coordinate 19,652 of JBOFXU010000139.1, forward strand.
CCGGCGGGTATACTCATTCGGTTAATTGCCGGTTTAATCGCTGTGTTTTCACACGTAATCTTGCGAATATGCAAGACTGATTTTCCGGTGTTTTTAATTGTAATTTCGCGAACAGCTTTCTGATTGCGAAGGAGCATTCCGAAATCTATTTTAGGCTCTGATACTTCAATCTTAGGCGCATTATCTCTCTGCACTTGCGTCAATTTCGAGAAGTCCTCCTTGATCACAGCTGAAACAATGATTCTTCTGTCCGATGACATGCGTGTTTCGTTGTTGTACAGAACATAGAAGTCGTCCTTGCGTGTTCCCCAATCTTTAACAGCCGAGGCCTCGTAAATGATCGGAACCTCAATGGTCTGCTTGGGTTCAATGGCTCCATCAGGAGGAGTGATCCGTATATGTCTTGGAACACCGGCAAATTTTATATTCAGCGGTTTTTCCGAAGCATTGTAAATCTGAATTTTGCTTTCAAACGAAGCCGACGAGCTTATGTCACCCACCTGGATACTTCTTTTTTCTAAGCGCAAGTCACCCATAATGACAGGAAATTGAACTGCGCGCAGAATTTCGCTGGTTTCCACTTCTCCTTTAATGCGTAATTCGACCCGATTGTTCGATGCATTACTAAGAATAATGATGTTTTTGATAAAAAGCCCGGGTCTGCCAGCCGGATTGTAGATGATTTCAATCTGCCCTGTTTTGCCTGGTTCAACCGGAGATTTGGTCCACACCGGAGTCGTACATCCGCAAGAAGCGATCACCTGATTCACTACCAGGGGAGCTTTTCCGCTGTTTGTAAACTCAAAAACAGTAGATACCATACCGCCTTTTTCGGGAAAACGCCCAAAATCATATTCGTATTTATTGAAATTAATTACGGCTGTGTTTTGAGCAGTAAGAAAGTTGAATAAAAAAGAAAGTATCAGACAAAGATACCATTTGAAGTGTTTCTGTTTCATCTTTCTGTATTTCAGTTGATTGATTCTTTTAATTGCTCCGGGAAAGCTGTGTTGAGCGAACGAAAACAGACTCTGCCAAAGTGTTTCAAAATGTTTACAATGCAAACGTACATAAACTTTTTAATTTTATAAAACAAACACCGAAGGAATGTAAACTATTTGACCGCTCAGAGTTTTCTGTTCCTGTTTTATTGTAGATTACGCAGCGTTAAAAGTTAATGATTTGAAAACTAATTTAAATCAAAGCGTGTTGTTTGTTCTAAGCTTTGAGTTAGAAACCAGCCTTAAATAGAGGCATAAACCTATATGTAAACATTTTTTTTGCTCCGGATAGTTCTCTTTTTTGAAAATATCATTTACTTTACCGCGTTAAATGTGTATATTTGCACGCTAAAATAGCCTTTACATGAAAAGAAAACTATCTTACATACTTTTATTGTTAGTAACCTTCACTTCTTGTGGAGAGTATAATAAATTGCTAAAGAGTTCAGATTATGAACTTAAGTATGAATATGCGAAAAAATATTTCGACCAAAAAAAATATTCAAAAGCGACTACGCTTTTGGAGGAGCTTGTGCCTTTGTATAAAGGAACAGATAAAGCGGAAGAGTCGTTGTATTTATTGGCAAGGAGTTTCTATTTAGGAAAAGACTATTTGTCTGCAGGGTCGTATTTTACTACCTATTATAACACTTACCCGAAAGGGAAATACACAGAGTTAGCACGTTTCTACACAGGTGAGGGGTATTTCCTGGATTCACCAGAAGCAAAACTCGACCAGACTGAAACATACAAAGCAATTAATGAGCTTCAGTTGTTTTTAGAGTATTTCCCAGGAAGTGATAAGCGTGATCAGGTAGAGAATATGATTGTTGATCTGCAGGAAAAGCTGGCTTTAAAAGAGTTGTTTAACTCGCAGCTTTATTTTAATCTGGGCGATTACCAGGGGGATAATAACTTCCGCTCTGCGATAATTACAGCTCAGAACGCAATTAAAGATTATCCGTATTCAAACTTGCGTGAAGATTTCTATATTCTTGTGTTGAAAGCGAAGTATTACGAAGCGCTGAACAGTAAAGAGAGTGTGAAGGAAGATCGTATGCGCGATGTATTAGATGAATACTACAGTTTCAAAAATGAATATCCTGAAGGGAAATACATGAAAGAAGCAACGAAGATCTTTAATGCCACTTCGAAGCATATTAATCCGCAAGAGTAATTCTTGCACGATGTGTGAACAAGTGCTTTTCATTTGTAATAATTAGTACTTATATATTATGGACTACAGAAAGACGAAAGCTCCAAACAACACTGTTACCCGCGATTTGACAAGAATGGCGGAAGAAACAGGTAACGTGTATGAAACTGTTCGCATCATTGCTAAAAGAGCGAACCAAATCTCAGTAGAGATGAAAAAGGATCTTGAAAAGAAGCTTCAAGAGTTTGCTACAAACAATGATAACCTCGAAGAAGTATTCGAAAACAGAGAGCAAATCGAAATCTCTCGTTACTACGAGAAGCTGCCTAAATCAGTATTGATCGCAACTCAGGAGTACCTTGAGGGCAGAATTTATTACAAGAATCCAACAAAAGAGAAATTGTAATTCCTCTTTTAATACGAATAATTTAGAGAGGTTATTTGTTTCGCAACCCCGAAGCAATAACCTCTCTTTAATTGATATCTATCAGAACATGATTCAACGCATTCAAACTTTATATCTATTGGCCGTATCTGTTTTGGCCGGAGTGTTAAACTTTTTGACGCTCAGTTCTTTCAAAGCAGGAGAAACTGTGTACGAACTCGAATCTTTCGGACTTCAGTCTGTTACTCCTCAAAAAGAGATTGTTTACAGCACTTTTGCTCTGTTTGTAATTTTGTCGGCAATCAGTATCTTGTCGGCTCTTACCGTGTTTATGTACAAAAAAAGAATGGTGCAAATCCGTCTTTGCTTGTTTAATATTATTCTGGCAATCGGTTTTTATGCAGCATTTGCTTTTTATGTGTATGTTATAGGTGGAAAGTTTGAAGCTGAATATGCGCTTAAATTACCTGTTGTTTTTCCTCTGATAGGTATTGTTCTTGACTGGTTAGCGATTCGTTCAATCGGAGCTGATGAGGCTTTGGTTCGTTCGTATGATCGTTTGCGCTAATTGAATTATTATGGAAGATCGTGTAGAAAAAGCTGTTGCTTATTTCAAAGAAGGTTATAACTGTTCGCAGGCTGTTTTTATGGCTTATGCGGATTTATTTGATATTCAACCCGAACTTGCTAAAGCAATTCCAACCTCTATGGGAGGTGGAATGGGACGCTTGCGTGAAGTCTGTGGTGCTGTCAGTGGGATGTTTTTGCTTGTGAGCTTAAAATATCCTGTGCTGAAAGGGGATGATAAAGAGACAAAAAAGAAGAATTATACCACTGTTCAACAGTTGGCTGAGGTTTTCACTAAGAAAAACGGATCAATCGTTTGCCGGGAACTCCTACAGCTTGATGTAAAAACACAGGAGCCAACTCCTGAGGATCGGACTGAAACGTATTATAAACGTCGTCCTTGTGTCGAATATGTTGCTGATGCAGCAAGAATATTTGGCGAGATGCTGACTGAAAATGATAAATAATTGTTATTTTTGTCAGAAGCCGAACGATAGATAAATATTTTAATCAATTCATAGAATAGAATGAAAATGAAGATACACCACGAGGGGCGTGAAATCCTTATCGTGTCTTTTTTATTACTTGGGGGGATCAATTTCCTGCTTTATTATTTTGATATAGAGTGGGCGTTGTATCCTGTTCTGTTTGTTTCAACTGTGCTTTACCTGATTATGGTAAACTTTTTCCGTTGTCCTCGCAGACATTTTCCGGGAGAGATGACAAATGCTGTTGTTGCTCCGGCAGATGGAAAGATTGTGGTGATTGAAGAAGTGATGGAGAATGAGTATTTTCATGATCGAAGACTGATGGTTTCCATCTTTATGAATGTGTTCAATGTTCATGCAAACTGGTTTCCTGTGAATGGTACAGTGAAGCATGTTGCTCATAACAACGGTCGTTTCATGGCTGCCTATTTGCCAAAAGCGAGTACAGAGAATGAACGTTCGATGGTCGTGATGACTACACCCGACGGTCAGGAGGTAATGGCTCGTCAGATTGCCGGAGCCATGGCAAGACGTATTGTTACGTACGCAGAGCCAGGTGAAGAGTGTCATATCGATGAGCATATGGGATTCATCAAATTTGGATCTCGTGTGGATGTATATCTTCCTCTCGGAACTGAGGTTTGTGTCGAAATGGATCAGGTAGTGACCGGTAATCAAACCGTTATAGCTAAGCTTAAGCCGTAAGAAATTAACATATATATAACGAGTTGTGATTGCGAGTAAAAACTCTCATTCATGACTCGTTTTTTTTATTTGAAAAATAGTATGAACTGGATAATAAAAAGTATTCCGAACAGCATTACCTGTCTGAACCTTTTCAGCGGATGTCTGGCGTCGATAGCTGCATTTAATGGTGAATTTGAAACGGCTATGAAGTGGATTCTTGCCGCTGCTGTATTTGACTTTCTGGATGGTTTTGCGGCACGCCTGCTCAAAGCGTATTCTGCTATGGGAAAAGAACTCGATTCTCTGGCTGATTGTATCAGTTTCGGGTTTGCTCCTTCTGTGCTTGTGTATGCTTATCTGAGTGCATCAACTTTGCCAACCTGGGCAATTTATTCGGCCTTTCTTCTGGCTATATTTTCTGCACTACGTCTGGCTAAATTTAATATTGATGAGCGACAGACAACCTCTTTTATCGGTTTGCCTACACCTGCAAATGCGTTGTTCTGGATCACCTTCATTACATCACTGGCTAAGGGGAAGGTGCCATTTGATATTCCGGAGTGGGGAGTGGTGGCTTTGGTGCCGGTGTTTTCGTTATTACTGGTTTCAGAATTACCTATGTTTTCACTGAAAATCAAATCGTTATCATTCTCACAGAATAGGAATTTGTATATTTTTATCGCTGTTCTTGTTCTTTTAACTCTGCTGTTTAAGTTATTTGGTGTATCTTTAGCTATGATCTTTTATGTACTTTTGTCAGCTTTTACAGCCAAAAAGGCATAAGGCACAGAATTTGTATTAGTGTATAACGAAGCGGAATTATTCCGTTGAATTAAAAAAGAATACTATGTCATTTTTATTAGGATTTGGAGTTTTTCTTCTAATTTTCGTTTTCGTACTTTTCTTCATTGGAGTATCATTGTTGAGAGGTGCATTATCCATATTTTTCCCATCGTTACGCAAAAAACGTGGGGCTTACCAGGCTGGAAATCCTTTTGGTGGTCAGCAGGCAAGTGGAGAACGAAAAGTTGAAGAAGAGAGTTACACCAGTCAGGAAAATAAATCCCGCAAGAAGATATTTGACAAGGAAGACGGTGAATACGTAGACTTCGAAGAGTGTAGAGAGTAAAAGTAAAAGTAAAAGTAAAAGAAAACCTTTAAGAGTTATCTTTTACTCTTGAAAAAGCTTTTCATCAAAGAGGAGGCCTCATTTTCGAGTACCCCACTGGTAATCTGTGTACGCGGATGAAAGAGGGTCGGAGAGAAAATGTGGCTTCCTCTTTTTTCGTCCTTACATCCGTAAACCACACGTCCAATTTGTGCCCAGGCAAGTGCTCCTGCACACATCGGGCATGGTTCAACGGTCACATATAGTGTGCAATCGACCAGATATTTCCCTCCCAGGACATCTGCTGCAGCTGTAATTGCCTGCATTTCGGCGTGGGCTGTCACATCATTGAGTCTTTCGGTCAGATTATGCGCACGCGCAATGATCCTGTCCTGGCAAACAATCACTGCTCCGATCGGAATTTCGTCCGCATCTGCAGCTTTCTTTGCCTCGGCAAGAGCCTGTTTCATGAAATAATCGTCTGTGAGCATATCTTGGTTTCTTTTGTTATTGTCGCACTTCGATTTCATCGAAAAGAGTAGGGTAGTTGTCTTCGAGCTTTTTCCACAAATGTAGAAGCAAAGTCTCGCGTGCCCATCGGGTTTTGTTTTGTATGCGATGCTTCTTGAGATGTGCGCACAACATTTCGTACTCCTTGTCATTGAATGAAAGGAGTATTTTATGCGGTCGCTCAGATTCCCTCTTTGCGCGGTTATTATTTTTAGTCGCTTTTTGCATAGGCCTACAAAGGTAATTAACTTAATATTAAAAGAGAAAGTTTCAATGTGTTTATTTTGAATAATAACCTATATATCAACATCTAAAAACTGTAAACCCTGCTCTGTAGCCACTTTACGTAATTTTTTTTCAAAAAAAACTGCTCAATAATTTGTGGTTTCAAAAATAACCTCTATCTTTGCAGTGTAATTAAAAAACAACGCGGAAGTAGCTCAGTTGGTAGAGCATAACCTTGCCAAGGTTAGGGTCGCGGGTTCGAGTCCCGTCTTCCGCTCTAAGACTCTCTGATTCTTTCAGGGAGTCTTTTTTTTTAGCCGGATAAAAAGATACGGAGTAATCGCCAAGTTTGTATGTTGTAGCGATTGCTCCGTTTTCTTTTATGGTTTCCGGGTCAATTCTTAATTTTGAGTGGATCTCAAATGTTTCCGGACTACGCATAAATTTAGAATCTTCACACTACAACCAACCGGAAACCCTCATTCTCACCTCTCTTCATCTACCCTGTCACGATTTTGTATATTTATAGTACCTGACGATGGTCTGAAAACTTTCGAAAGTTCATTTAAATGAACGTACCTGTTCATACGTATCAACGTAAACGTTCATTTAAATGAAAATATATTTTCAAACGTATCAACCGGCACGTTTATACGTTTGAACTTTTGCGTTTATACAAATGAAAATTCTGATTGCTCCTATAGCAATCATCAATGGAACGTAAGGATCTCGGATTTCAGAACTATGCCGGCACGCAGGTAGTTCTCGTGTTTTCTGAAGTTATAAACACCCTGTGCATAACCCGAATAGAATTGTACGTATGCGAAGATATTATCGAGCTTTCCGATCTGATAGGCAGCCTCGAGCATAACATTGAAGTCCAGGTTCCACCTTCCTCTTTTTTCAAAGATTGCCGAAGTCTTAAACTTATTATTGGGAGTCTTGTAATCCGCACCAATCTTGCAGTATCCTCTGTACTTAAAAATATCTTTAGAGTATAATCCCAAAACAACAGGTGCTGTGAGTTTTACATGCCACTGAAAGTTATCATTGAAGAAATGGTTGAAAGAAACGGTCACCGCATTGATATCTCGCGATTCGGTACTGTCTTTTCCGTTGGACTGATGCTCAAACTGAAATGTACCGTAGCCTATTAGCCGGTTGTTACTGATAAAGTATTTACCCAAAGCCAGAGTTGGATTGTAATCCAGTTCCCGGAACGGAGCAGACTTTTTGTAGATATCCCAGAACGCAATTTGCGTGTAGGTGATAAATAAGTGGGTATCCCATGGAAGTTTACTTTTAGTTACCCGTTGCTTTATGCTCAATTGAAAGATCGCATCAGCGTTGTCTGTCGATAGGGTTTTCCCAAGATTGGCACCGGTACAGATAAAATTATCTTTGTAGATTGTAAACGACGGAAGCTGGTCTAACAGGCTGTTGATCTTATCGGGGTTGTCCACAATATCGCCACGTCTGAGTTCTTTAAGCATTTTGGCATAAAATTCCTTGTCCTTTTTCAGGTTCTTGTCTCTTCGTTCAAACTCTTGATTATAGGTTTGTGCATACAGGGAGCTGGTTCCCACAAAAAATATGAGACAAAAGAGAACGTAAAGGAGTAATGGATTGTTCTTAAACATAGTCGTCGTTGTTTTGATTCACTTTTGAATACAGGCGCTTTGGCCTTTCTGTGCTTTGTTATAGCATCCGAGAGTACAACTCGTTGACTATTACTATGCTGATAGATTAATTCAGGTATTCAATATCAGTTTCATAAGGAACAATATATTGCAATAATTAGTTTAATCTTAAAGAAGAATTTATTAGGTGGATGATTTCTATCAACACAATAAAATTTTCGTTTATCTTTGCTATTGCTATTTATAAGGGAAATGTTCTATGTTAAAGCAACAGTTACAACAAAAACAACAGCAGAGACTGACTCCACAGCAGGTACAATTGATCCGTATGCTGGAGCTTACGACGCTGGAGCTGGAGGAGAAAGTAGCGCAGGAGCTGGAAGAAAATCCAGCCCTTGAAGAGGGAAAGGATTCAAATGATGAAAATGGTTCGGAATTTGAAGAGGAGGATTATGGAGATAATTCTGAAGATATGACTCTGGGAGACTATGCTAACGAAGAAGAAGTTCCATCTTATAAAGTAGATGACTATAACCGTTCCAAAGAATCCAAGGCGGATGCTTTCAATTGGGGCGATACGAAATCACTTCATGAATACTTGATCGAACAGTTAGGGATACGTAATCTTTCGGAGGATGATCACCGAATTGCAGAATATATCATCGGAAATATCGATGAAGATGGCTATTTGCGACGAACAATCGAGGCTATTTCAGACGATTTACTTTTTCAAGTCGGTCTGGATGTAGATACCAATCACTTGAAAGAGATTCTCGATATGATTCAGGATTTTGATCCTCCCGGTATTGGGGCTTCAACGCTTCAGGAATCGCTTCTTTTACAGCTTGAACGCCGAAAAGGCACAGAGATAAATCGGTTGGCATTCCAGGTTATTCAGAATCATTTTGATGACTTTTCCAACCGCAGGTATGAAAAAATAATACAGAAATACAATCTTTCGGAGTGTCAGATGAAAGATCTGATCACGGATATTCAATCTTTGAATCCAAAGCCGGGTAACTACTGCGATGATGATATCTATCAGGAAAGCAGCAAAGTGGTGATACCGGATTTTTATGTCGAAGAGAGTGAGGGTCTCCTTTATTTGTCGATGAATGGGAATAACATTCCAGAGCTGACGGTCAACCGCCAATACTCTGAAATGATTCAGAATTTTAAAGCGAATAAAGCAAACCGAACAAGAGAGAACAAGGAAACGCTGGTTTTTATCAAACAAAAACTTGAATCTGCACGCTTGTTTATCGATGCGATCCGTGAGCGACAAACGACGCTCATGAGAACCATGCAGGCGATTGTGGATTTCCAGAAAGAGTTTTTTATTACAGGGGAGGAGACACGTCTGAGACCGATGACGCTCAAAGATGTTTCGGAGCTTTGTAAGTACGATATTTCTACCGTGTCGCGTGTGAGCAGTAGTAAATATGTGCAGACTTCCTATGGTATCTTTTCATTGAAATATTTCTTTTCTGATTCTATGCATACCGAATCGGGAGAGGAGATCTCAAACAAAGAGATAAAAGCAATTCTTCGCGATTGTATTGCGGGCGAAGATAAGCGAAAGCCTCTTCCCGATGAGAAGTTGAGTGAAATCCTTCAACAGAAGGGGTATATTATAGCAAGACGTACAATCGCGAAATATCGCGAGCAATTGGGAATCCCGGTGGCACGTCTGAGAAAAGAAATCTAACAGTTTTGTGAGAGAGTTTTATGCTCTCGGGCAGAACGGAAAAATGAATAAAATGAAAAGATTATTTGCCAATATAATTTCTACGGTATTTCATCCGTTACTGATGCCAACTTATGGGGTAGCCCTCTTTTTCTTCTATACGTATCTGTTTATTTTTACAGCTGTGTGGAAGTGGTATCTGGTAGGGCTTGTTTTTATACTTACGGGATTACTTCCGGCCTTATCGATTATTGCTCTTCGTAAGATGGGAATGGTGTCGAATTATGAAATAACGAATCGGAATGAACGGCTGTTGCCTTATCTGTTTACGTTAGGATCCTACACGATGTGTCTGTTTCTGATGTGGAAATTAAATGTACCGATATGGGTATTACTGTTTGTTTTTGGTGGTGAAATATCTCTGGCAGTAAATCTGATCATTAACCGCTGGTGGAAAATTAGTGCCCATCTGACCGGAATCGGTGGATTAGTCGGTAGTGTGTTTGCGCTGTGCTTTATACAGAAAATAAATCCCGTGTGGTTGTTTTCTGTGTTGCTTTTCTGCTCGGGATTACTTGGGACTTCGCGGATTATACTTAAACAACATACATTAGGTCAGGTACTTGCAGGATTTGCCTGCGGAGTAATTTGCGTATTTCTGACTATTTTGCTCTGGACCAATTAAATTCAACATAGTTTTTTTTAACACTGTAATTTTAATAACATTATGACACCAAGAGTAAGCATTATTATGGGGAGTACTTCAGATCTTCCGGTTATGGACGCAGCTGCAAAATTGCTGAATGATTTTGAAATCCCATTTGAAATAAATGCTCTTTCTGCTCACCGTACTCCTGCCGAAGTGGAAACATTTGCGAAAGGGGCTAAAGATAAAGGAATTCAGGTTATTATCGCTGCCGCAGGTATGGCTGCACATCTTCCTGGTGTAATTGCATCTATGACTACTCTTCCTGTTATTGGCGTGCCTATCAATGCATCGTTGGATGGAATGGATGCGTTGTTGGCAATCGTACAAATGCCTCCGGGTATTCCTGTGGCAACTGTTGGAATCAACGGGGCTCAGAATGCTGCTATTCTGGCTGTACAGATGATGGCTACAGGAGATGAGGCATTACAATCAAAACTTGCTGCATTTAAAGAGTCGTTGAAAAAGAAAATTGTTCAGGCAAACGAGGACTTAAAGAACGTAAATTATAAATTCAAAACTAACTAATCGGTTACTTTCACTATCGACGTGGTTGTGCCGTAAATTTAACAGCAATGAGCATAAACGAAATTCAAGACGGCATTATCGAGGAGTTTGATATGTTTGATGACTGGATGGATAAATATCAGTTACTGATTGATTTAGGGAATCAACAACAAACTTTGGCCGAAGAATACAAGAAAGAAGATAACCTGATTCAGGGTTGTCAGAGCCGTGTGTGGCTTAACGCAAAATTTGTGGATGGAAAAGTGATTTTTGAGGCAGAGAGTGATGCTATTATTGTAAAAGGGATCATTTCACTGTTGATGCATGTGCTTTCGAATCATACTCCGGACGAAATTTTGAATGCTGATTTGTATTTTATAGACCGGATCGGATTGAAAGAGCATTTGTCTCCAACCCGTTCGAATGGTCTTGTTTCTATGGTGAAGCAGATGCGCATATACGCAATGGCTTTCAAAACTCAGGGATAAGATTTATAGATATTAAAAGGCGGAAGTTTGAACTCAAACTTCCGCCTTTTTTCTATTTTTCGTTGTATGGTTTCGCCTGTTATCTGAATACGATGTCTTTTACAACCTCTCCCTGGAGATGTTTATTAATCATATGAATCAGATTTTCGCGGGACATTTGCAATTCGTGTCGCAGAACCGATGAGGTTAGGTGTACGTAAAGAACTCCATGCTTTATATAGATATTCTGGGTGTATTTCGAGACCCCGTTTCCCAATAATGCATGCCAGGCATGAACAGCTCTTGTTTCGTTTAGTCTGCCGTCAATATTGTTTTCTCTGAGGAATTCGCGTATAGCGTCACCTATCGATTGAGTGTTTTTGCGTTGCATAGGAGTTTGTTGTTAAATGCAATTTATTTCGCCATTGCTGACTTTGAACAGACGGTAGTCTGAGCCTACTTTACGAATGATTTCGTCCAGATATTCCCGATTGGTGTCTGTGATAAATATCTGCCCGAAATCGGGACCGGCAACCAGTTTAATGATCTCTTCCATACGTATGGCATCCAGCTTGTCGAAGATATCATCCAGGAGAAGAATGGGGGTACTGATGCGTTTGGATTTGAGATAAGCAAACTGGGCAAATTTCAAGGCGATCAGGAACGTTTTGTTCTGCCCCTGTGATCCGATTTTCTTGATAGGATGTGCTCCGATCTCCATAATCAGATCGTCTTTGTGAACTCCTTTTGTGGAGTATCCCAGGATACGATCTCTGGTTCTCGATTCTTTCAGCTGACTGGAGAGATCTCCCTCGAGCAGGTTAGAATGATAGGCCAGTACGACTTGTTCATTTCCGCGGCAAATCTGCGTGTAATAGTGTTGAAAAACGGGTGTAAAAGACTCCAGAAACGACTTTCTTTCGTTGTGGATAAACTCCGCAGCACTATGCATCTGATCTTCCCAAATCTCAAAAAGAGAGGCTTCTGGTGAATGCTCAGCCTTGAGAAGCATGTTTCTTTGCTGAAGCGCTTTGTTATAGCGTATAAGGTAGTCCAGATAGACCTTGTTATGCTGAGAAATAACCATGTCGAGAAACTTGCGTCTCTCTTCGCTACCTCCCATGATCAGTTCGGAATCATCCGGGGATATCATAACAAGGGGGATCAGTCCGATATGGTCCGAAAATTTATCGTACTCTTTTTTGTTGCGTTTGAAATGCTTCTTCTGTCGCTTTTTCATTCCGCAGTAGATCTCTTCGTGTTGCCCATCGTATTCGTAGATCCCCTGTAGCATGAAGAATTCCTCATCGTGTCTTATATTTTGTGTGTCGGGTAGGTGTGACGCACTCTTACAGAACGACAGGTAATAGATCGCATCAAGGAGGTTTGTCTTACCCATTCCATTGTTTCCGAGGAAGCAATTGATTTTGGAAGAGAAGTCTAACTCAGCTGATTCGATGTTTTTATAGTTGATTATATGGAGTTTATTTAATATCATTTCTTATCTTTAAACCGAAATAGGAAACAAAGTTACGAATTAGATTTGAGTGAGCTTATTTCAGTTCTACAATTTATTTTTTATTATTGATAGCTGAAAAAAACGCTGAAGTGTAATCCCTTTCTTTCATTATGAATAACAAAGAATTTGAAAAAAAATTGGGTGACATCCTTCCTTTTAAGAATGAAGTGGTCGCACACTTGAATAAGGAAATGCTCTTAGTGTTAGAACAGGAGCTGGTTAACGGGAATTCTATTCACATTTCAGACTTCGGTGCTTTCGATTTGAAGAAAAAGGCCGAACGTATAACCAAACATCCCACAACGAAGAATAGAATTTTGATTCCTCCTAAACTTAGTTTAATCTTTTCGTCAGCCAAAGTGACAAAACAGGCAAACAATCAAACCGGTTCGAATGAGTAAAAAGTTATCAGAAATAGATTTAGCCAGGAGACTTCATGAACGAACAAACGTTTCGGAGTCGCTTGCGGTGGATTATATCTCCACCTATTTCTCGTTAATACGTGAGGGCCTTGAAGCGGATGGGGTTGTGAAAATTGCAGGATTAGGTACGTTTAAACTGGTGACCTCTAAGCAAAAGATTGTGGCGGGAGAGGAGTTGCAAATGCCAGTTAGCCGCATTTCTTTCACAGCCGAGAAGGAGCTTGCCGGACGACTGAACGAGCCTTATGCCCATCTGACTACGATTAATCTGGATGAAACGGACATGAAAGAGGAGCCTCTTGAGCCTATAGCAAATGCGGCAAAGGAGTATTTTGATGAGGAGATTCATGAAATTCCTCTTCCAATTCATGCTGATTCCGTTCCTCAGAAGGAACCCGAAGTGCTTGTTGCTAATGAACCTCCTGAAGTAGTGGATCTACCGAATGCTCTTGTTCCGGAGTTACCGAAAGAACACAACGAGGTGGTGCAGCATACTGCCCCTAATACGTGTAAGTTTGGGATTCAGCATGTGTTTGTTGCAGTAACGGCAATATTCTGTCTTGTTGTATTGGCTTTTATTTATGTTCTTATACCTTGCGCTTCAATGAAGAAGGAGTTGCAGGTGCAAAGCGTACAAACCACCCCATTGCCTGAGAAGCTGTTGCCTGTGGCAGCAGATACGGTCGCAGTGGTTGTTAAACCCGATTCAATAGCAGTGAGTAAAGTCGAAGAGGTGCCTGAGCCTGTATCTGAGATTCTGGCACGTGAAACGATTCGCTATGGTTCGCGACTGACTTTATTGGCACGAAAATATTACGGAAATAAACATTTCTGGTGTTATATCTATGAGGAGAATAAGTCACGCATAGCTAACCCTAATAATATCCCCGTAGGTATGGAGATCTTAATCCCTGTTCCTTCTAAATATGGGATTGACGCAAATTCTGTAGCTTCTGTGGCAAAAGCGAAAAAGTTTTGTGAGACATTAAGCAAAAGAACTTCGTGGGATTGAGCTTTGCACAGGTTTTAAAAAATAAAATATGCCAGTGAGGCTTTTTTACAAGCCCATCTGTTGC